>NZ_SMLD01000040.1:0-59664 GCF_004352805.1 Nonomuraea mesophila | reverse complement strand
GGCGGGAGCGGGTGGCGGCGATCTGGAGGAGGGCACGGCAGAGGTCGCCCAGGTCCTGGCCGGCTGCTTCGGCGGCCATGGGCAGCAGGGAGGTCTCCGTCATCCCCGGCGCCACGTTGACCTCGAGGAAATGGGGCACGCCTGACGCGTCGACGATCAGGTCCGTACGGGAGATGTCGCGCAGGCCGAGCGCCGTGTGGGCGGTCACCGCCGTGTCCGCGCACGCCGCGGCGGCCTTGGGGGAGAGGCGGGCGGGGGCGAAGAACTCGGTGTGGCCGGCCGTGTAGCGGGCCGCGTAGTCGTAGACCCCCTCGTCGGGGACGATCTCCACGGCGGGCAGGGCCTCCGGGCCGTTGCCGAGGTCGATGACGGAGACGGCCACCTCGACACCTTCGACGTACCGTTCGATCAGGGCGGTGTCGCCGTAGGCGAAGCAGCCGACCATGGCGGCGGGGAGGTCTTCGGCGGTGCGGACGATGGAGGCGCCGAGCGCCGAGCCGCCCCGGGCGGGCTTGACGAAGAGGGGCAGGCCGAGGCGTTCGACGATGCGGCCGAGCACGACGGTGGCGCCGAGGTCGTGGAAGGTCTCTTTCGGCAGCGTGACGGATTCGGGGGTGTGCAGCCCGACGGAGCGTACGACGGCCTTGGCGGTGGGTTTGTCGAAGGCGACCCGGCAGGCGTCGGGGTCGGCGCCCACGTAGGGGACGTTGAGGAGTTCGAGGACGGAGCGGATCGCGCCGTCCTCGCCCGCGCCGCCGTGCAGGGTGACGAACACGGCCTCCGGCGGGTCGGCGAGGATGGAGGGCACGAGGGACGCGTCGGTGTCGCGGGCTTCGACGTCGACGCCCGCCGCGCGCAGCACCTCACTGACTCGGCGACCGGAGCGCAGAGACACCTCCCGCTCGTAGGAGAGGCCTCCGGCCAGCACGAGCACGTGGCCCAGATCGCTCATCACATCTCCTCCGCTGATCGCACGCTGTCCCACCGTACCGGCGCCGGGGGTGGATGGCGTACGGCAGGTGCTTCGTCCGCGCGCCCGGTCTGGTCCGGGGAAGACGGAGGGCCGGCGCCGCCCGGCGCCGGCCCTCCGTCGTGAGGTTCAGGCCAGGTCGGGCCCTGGCGTGTCGACTCCGGTGTGGTCGCGCGCCGACGAGGTGCCGAACGTGTCGCGCAACTGCATCTCCTGTTCGATCACTCCGGCGAGCCGGCGTACGCCCTCGCGGATGCGGTCGGGTTCGGGGAAGCAGAACGACAGGCGCATGTGCCGCGATCCGCTGCCGTCGGAGAAGAACCCGGTGCCCGGTACGAACGCGACCCGCTCGGCCACGGCCCGCGGCAGGATGGCCTTGGAGTCGAGCCCTTCGGGCAGGGTGGCCCAGACGAAGAACCCGCCGGCGGGGCGGGTCCAGGTGACCTCGGGCGGCATCAGGGCGTCGAGCGCGTCGAGGATGGCGTCGCGGCGCTCGCGGTAGAGCTCCTTGAACGTCTTGATCTGCTCGCGCCAGGGCTGGGTGGTGAGGTATTGACCGACGGCCAGCTGGGTGAACGACGAGTGGGACAGCACGGCCGACTCCATGGCGAGCACGAGCTTGTCGCGGATGGCGTGCGGGGCGAGCGCCCAGCCGACGCGGAAGCCCGGGGCGAGCGTCTTGGAGAACGACCCCAGGTAGACCACGCCGTCGGGGTTGTCGGCGCGCAGGGCGCGCATGGGCTCGCCGTCGAAGCCGAGCAGTCCGTACGGATTGTCCTCGATGACGAGCACCCCGGCCCGCTGGCAGATGTCGAGCACCTGCTGGCGGCGGGCGATGTTGAGGGTGACGCCGGCGGGGTTCTGGAAGGTCGGGATCGTGTAGAGGAACTTGATGGGCGCGCCGGCGGTTTCCAGGGCGTAGATAGTCTGGGCCAGGGATTCGGGCACGATGCCCTGATCGTCCATGGCGATATGAACCACTTTGGCCTGGTAGGCGGCGAACGTCCCCAAAGCCCCCACATACGAGGGACCCTCGGCGAGCACCACGTCGCCGGGGTCGATGAAGATCCGGGTGATCAGGTCGAGGGCCTGCTGCGAACCGACGGTGACGACGACGTCGTTCGCCCCGGCGTGGATCCCCTCAAGCCGCATGACCTCGCAGATCTGCTCGCGCAGGTGCGGGTCACCCTGGCCGGAGCCGTACTGCAGCGCGACGGGGCCGCGCTTGGTGACCAGGTCGGAGACGAGCTCGCCGACCATGTCGAGGGGGAGCGCCGTGACGTACGGCATGCCGCCGGCGAGCGAGACCACCTCGGGTCTCGACGCGACGGCGAAGAGAGCTCGGATCTCGGAGGCGACCATCCCGGTAGCTCGTGCGGCGTACCGATCGACGTACGCGTCGATGCGCGACCCGTGGGTCGCGGGTGCCTGACCGTGATCCCGCTCTGCTGTCACGGCCCACCTCCTAGGTGTCATATCGGACTGAAATACCAGATTACGCTAGACGGACATGTCGCCCGTGACGGGGCTGACCGTCGTGGTGTCGGCTGGTGGCATCTTCACTGGGCTACGATGCCACCTGTGGACGCGGTTTTCGCGCGCTTTTCCGGGTCAACGATAGGGGCGGTAGTTGTCGCGCCGGCTGGTCAACATAACCCTGGACAATCTTGACGATCTGCCGCGCCGCTGCCGGCGGTGTGTGTTCTGGGAGCTCGATCCCGTCAGCGGCGAGCGCGCGGTGGAGTCGGGCGACTCCGGGCTGGAGAAGGAGGCCTGGATCTCCGGCACGCTCCTGGAATGGGGGAGCTGCGGGAAAATCCTCTACGTCGACGGGGTGCCTGCGGGCTTCGTGCTCTACAGCCCGCCGCTCTACAGCCCGCGCTCGCTCGCCTTCCCCACCTCGCCCGTCAGCGCGGACGCGGTGCTGCTGATGTCGGCCCATATCATTCCCGAGTTCTCGGGCGGCGGGCTGGGCCGGATGCTGATCCAGGGCGTCGCCAAAGATCTGACCCGGCGCGGGGTGAAAGCCATAGAAGCGTTTGGGGACCTCAAGTGGGAAGAGCCGAGTTGCATAGTTCCCGCGGAATATCTGCTTTCTGTTGGTTTTAAGACAGTTCGTCCGCATTTGAGATTTCCGCGGCTGAGACTGGAACTCAAGACCGCTGTTTCGTGGCGCGAGGACGTCGAGGTGGCTCTGGAACGGCTCTTGGGCTCCATGAGTCCGGAACGCGCCCTACGTCCCGTCTGACGGCGTCTCAGCCCTGCACGCGCCCATACAGAAGCCCCCGCCGCGAGGGACGGGGGCTTCTGCCGGGCGAAGCGCGCCACAAAGGGCGAACCATCCGTGGCGCTAGATGATGCCCTCAAGCTCGCGCAGCAGCATGGCCTTCGGCTTGGCGCCGATGATCTGCTTCACGACCTCTCCACCCTTGTAGACGTTCAGGGTGGGAATCTGGAGTACGCCGTACTGGCGCGGAACCTCGGGATTCTCGTCGATGTTGAGCTTGACGACCTCGAGCTTGTCGCCGTGCTCGTTGGCGATCTCCTGAAGGATCGGCGAGACCTGGCGGCACGGGCCGCACCATTCGGCCCAGAAGTCGACGAGGACGGGCTTGTCGCTCTTGAGAACCTCGGTGTCGAAGTCGGCGTCGGTGACAGCCTTCACGGTGCGCTCCTTACTTCTCGATGGTGGCCAGCCAGCGCTCGGAGTCGAGCGAGGCCGCGCAGCCGGTGCCGGCCGCGGTGATGGCCTGGCGGTAGGTGTGGTCCACGACGTCTCCTGCGGCGAAGACGCCCTCGATGTTGGTGGCGGTGCTGGGGGAGGCCACCTTGATGTAGCCGTTCTCGTCGAGGTCGATCTGCCCCTTGACCAGCTCGGTGCGCGGGTCGTGGCCGATGGCCAGGAACAGCGCGTCGGTGGCCAGCTCGCACTCCTCGCCGGACTTGAGGTTGCGCAGCTTGACCGCCTCGACCTTGGTGTCGCCGATCACGTCGGCGACCTCCGAGTCCCAGACGAACCGGATCTTGTCGTTGCTGAAGGCGCGGTCCTGCATGATCTTGCTGGCCCGCAGCGTGTCACGCCGGTGCACCACCGTCACCATGCGGCCGAACCTGGTCAGGAACGTGGCCTCCTCCATCGCGGTGTCGCCGCCGCCGACGACCACGATGTCCTTGTTGCGGAAGAAGAAGCCGTCACACGTGGCACACCAGGACACGCCGCGGCCGGACAGACGCTTCTCGTTGGCCAGGCCGAGCTCGCGGTAACCGGACCCCATCGCCAGGATGACGGACTTGGCGTAGTAGGTGTCGGTGTAGGTCTTGACCACCTTGGGGTTGGCCTCGAGATCGACCTCGACGACGTCGTCGGCGATGAGCTCGGCGCCGAACCGTTCGGCCTGCTTGCGCAGGTTGTCCATCAGGTCGGGGCCCATGATGCCGTCAGGGAACCCGGGGAAGTTCTCCACGTCGGTGGTGTTCATGAGCGCGCCGCCGGCCGTGACGGAGCCCTCGAAGATCAGCGGCTTGAGCTCGGCACGGGCGGAGTAGACGGCCGCGGTGTAGCCGGCTGGGCCGGATCCAATGATGATCACGTTACGCACGTCGCTCAACGCTTCACGCCTGCCTTCCTCAGTCAGCTGATGCCATCGGCGTCAACAGATCCTAGGCCGCCCTGATTCCCTGCCCTGCCCGCAACACCCATCCGAAACGAAAGAGCCCGCCGAAGCGGGCTCTGACGTGGGGTTTCGTCTACCAGCGGCCCAGTGCGGGCTTACGCAGGTTCTTGCAGTTGAACGGGTCGACGATGTCGATGCGCAGCTTCTGGGCGGCTTTGTTCTTCCACGAGGCGATCACGAGGGCCTCCTGGCCGTTGTACTGCCCCTGGTCGACCGCGTACGTCGGCAGCTTCGAGCGGTTCGCCACCCTGTTCACGCACTTGTCGACGTTCGCGGCGTCGGACGTGCCGCCACCGACGATGGGCGCGGGGCCGAAGACGCCTTCGAGCGGCTGCCGCAGCTCCTGGTCGCTGTAGTTGTGCTGGCTGTCGGTCAGCGCGTACGACCTCGCCCGCGTCGGATTCCGCTCCACCGGCGTGGGCGTCGACACCGCCTTGGACTGCGCCACCGGTGGCGCGACGGTCTCGCCCTGACCGCCTCCGCCGCTCGCCAGCAGGCTGGTCGAGGCCACCGCCGTGCCGACCACGGCGGCCGCCGCCGCTGCCGCGACCGCGGGCAACGCCCAGCCGCGCCGTCGTGCGCGCGTGCGCCTGGCCGGGACGACGGTGCCGTCGCCGGCGACCACGCCGAGGCGTACCGGCTCCGCGGTGTCCTGTCCGGGGGCGTCGGCCGGCGCCGGGTCGGCGGCCCTGCCCGCGCCGAAGCGTGCGGGCTCTGGCACCTCGGCGGCGCGCTCCCACGGGGCGTCCCGCATGAGCTCGTCCCAGTCCGGGGTGTCGGCGAGGCCCACACCCGCGCCCTTCCGGGACTCCGACTCGGCGGCCAGAGCCTTGTCGATGCGCAGTGCGACACCCATCGGCATGGCCGGGGTGGGGGTCGCCGCGAGCACCTCGCGAACCGTCGCCAGGTCTGCCAGTAGCTCCCCGCAGGGGTCGCAGACCGCGAGATGCCCGCGGACCTGGCGTGCCGTGTCGACGTCCAGGAGACCCTCGGCCAGCTCGGCCAGGATGTCCAGATCGTAGTGCGTATCACCCGTCACGAAGTTCTGCTCCCTTCGCGGATGAGACGCGATCGAGGTCCGTTCGGTTCCGCAGATGCGAAAGAATCGGGGCAAGTTTCGCGCGTCCTCTGGCACACCGGCTCTTCACCGTGCCGCTCGGAACTTGGAGCACGTGAGCTGCGTCTTCGACCGAATAGCCCATCATGTCGACGAGGACAAGGGCCGCCCGCTGATCGCTGGGCAGGAGTTTGAGCGCGGCCGACACCTCCATGGAGACCTCACGCTCCACGGTCTGGTCGGGCAGGGGGGTCTCGCGCTCGGCGGCCTCGATCAGCTCGTCGTCCGCGACGGGCCTGACGGACTTGCGGCGCATGCGGTCGAGGCAGGCGTTGACCACGATGCGGTGCAGCCAGGTGGTGACGGCCGCCTCGCCGCGAAACGTGGCGGCCTTGCGGTAGGCGGAGACGAAGGCGTCCTGCACGGCGTCGGCGGCCTCGTCGGGGTCACCGAGCGTACGCAGGGCGACCGCCCACATGCGATCGCGATGCCTTTTGACGATCTCGCTGAAGGCGTGGGGGTCCCCGTTGATATGGGCAGTCAGCAGCTCGGCGTCTGTGACCGCCGGCCGCTCAGCTGCTGAGGGTGTCTCGGGTGGGGAGTTCACAAGAGAGTTTCCTGATTATGCCGATCCGGGAGAGTGCACCACTACGTCATAGATGGTGCCATGAAACTTGCCCGCATCCGTCGGAACGCGCGTGAACCAGATCAAAACGTACTGACCGCTTGCTGGTTCTTCGGGGGTGAGGGTGGTTTTACCTGCTGCGTCCTTCTTGGTGGCCACCGTCTCCAGGGCGTCGAGATCGGCTGAGTCGCCCACCTTGAGTTCTACGGTCGCGCCCGGCGCGTCGCCCAGCGTAGCCACCACGTCGCTGATCTGCATGGACTTGCCCATGTCCAGCAGCAGGCCGACGCCGTCCTTCAGCCGGCCGAGGTCGGCGCTGCTGTAGGACTCGGTCTTCCACAGCGTGCCCGGCTTGCCGTCGATGGCCAGCTTCGCGATGTCGGACTTCTCGTCACCGTCGCCGAGCGGGTCGAAGCCCTTGGCGCTCTCGGGCTTGACGGCCTCGGCCTGCGCGGACGCCGACGCCGACGCGCTGGGCACGGTCTGCTGAGCCTCAGGGCCGGTGGGGCTGCCCAGGCTCCTGCCGATCGTCCACGCGCCCACGCCGACGGCGGCGATGACGAGCAGCACCACCAGCGTCATCAGCACCCGGTTGACCATGCTGCCCTCGCGCTTGGGCACGCGGTGCGGCATGGGCTGCGGCGGCGGGACGGACAACTTCTGCCGGTGGGCGATGTCGAGGCCCTCGGTGTGGGACGCGGAGGTCACCGCCGGGGTCGAAGGGTAGGGGATCGGGATCGGCATCGGCCTCGCGACGTCGGCCAGGGCCGCGGCGACCTCGTCCGGGGTGGCCAGCGCGCCCTGGCCCTTGCGCGACTCGGGCAGGCACGCCCGCACGGTCACCGCGTCGAGATAGCCGGGCACGCCCGCCGTGACCTGCCGCGGCGTGCAGAAGTGGCCGTCGGTCATCGGCGCCGCCGGCAGCCCGCCCTCTTCCTCGTCGCCCGGCCAGTGGCCGGTCAGCCCCGCGTAGAGCAGCCGGCCGAGGCCCTCGGCGTCGTCGAGCGCCGGCTGGTCGGTCGTGAGGCCGTACATGGCCGCGTCGACGGCCACGCCGAGCACCTTGACCGTGTTGCCGGTCGTCCAGACCAGGTGGGACGGGCGCAGGCACAGGTGGTAGAGCTGCGCCTCGTGGGCGTGCGCGAGCGCCTCGGCGGCCTCGGCCACCAGCCCGGCAGCACGCTCGGGATCCAGCGGCCCCGAGGCCAGCAGGTCGGTCAGGCTCTCGCCGGTGACCCACTCGCTGACGACGTAGGAGGCCTTCTCGTCCTCCGCCGCGTCGAACACCTGGGTCAGGCGCGGATCGGTGAGCCGGCTCGCCGACCGGGCGGCCGTGACGACCTCGTGAACCCGGGGGAAACCGGGAGCGAAGGTGTGGACCGCCACCGGCCTGGCGAGGATCTCGTCGATGGCCTTCCACAGGGTGGCGCCGTCGGACTCGCTGACGCGGTCCTCCAGCCGGAAGCGCTCGGCGAGGCGGGTGCCGGGTTCGACCGCCGACGTGCTCACTGGCTCACTCCGCTGCGCCGATCGGGCGTTCTCATGACTCGACTCACCTGCGTGGTCGTGTACCACGAAGGCACGCTATGCCGGGTGGATCCGCCCACGCCCCTCCTGCTCTCATTCGCGCGTGTCGGGCTCCATGGTAGTGCCGAGTAGATAACGCCCGCGTTCTTTACCGACCTACCCGCCCCGCGACCATCCCAACGATGGAGTTGACCTCTGGGATGCGCATTCTGTGCGCAACGCCGAGATAGAGGAGCAATCCAAGACCGCCTCCGACGGCCAGGACGATCAGCGAGTTGACGAACCCTAGCCCGTCGAAGACCCCCGTGACCACCCATACCGCCCCGAGGGCCAGCACGGCGGTGGGCAGCGCCGCGAGGTACATCCTGGTCAGCGCCATGCCGATGCTCCATCCGCCCAGCCCCTGGACCCGCCGGCCGGCCAGCCACCAGGCGGTCAGGGCGCCCAGCGCGTACGCGACCGCGTACGCCAGAGCCAGCCCCATCACGGCGTAACGCGGCGGCAGCAGCGTGAAGAACAGCAACATGAGCAGGGCGTTGACCGCGGTCGTGCCCGCGCCGACGAACACCGGCGTGCGGGTGTCGCCGAAGCTGTAGAAGACCCGCAGCAGCAGCTGGAAGAGCGCGAACGGCACCAGCGCCAGCCCGTAGACCTGCAGCACGTTGCCGATGTAGACGGCGTCGGCGACGCTGTTGGCGCCGTGGCCGTAGATCGGCACGGTGATCGCCGGGCCGAGCACCATGAGCAGCAGCGACACGGGCACCATCAGCGAGCAGACGAGGCGGACGCTCGACCCGAACTCGGAGCGTACGTCGTCGAACCGCCCGTCACTGACGGCCCTGCTCATGCGCGGCAGCATGGCCGTGATCACCGAGACGCCGATGACGCCGTAGGGCAGCTGGAAGAGCTGGAACGCCAGGGTGTACGGGCTGATGCCGTGCCCCTCCACCAAGGAGCCCGCCGCGCTGGCCAGGTTGGTCGTCAGCACGAAGCCGAGCTGGGTGACGACGGTGTAGCCGATCGTCCAGACGCCGGCCTTGGCCATCTCGCCCAGCCGGGCGTTACGCAGGTCGAGGCGGGGGCGGAAGGAGAACCCGGCCCGCTTGAGCGCCACGATCAGCACGGACGCCTGGGCCACGATGCCGGCCGTGGTGCCGAGGCCCAGCAGGACGAGCTCACCGTCGGTGACCTTGGCGATGTCGCCGCCGGCGGTGCTGACCAGGGCGAAGAGAAGGAACGCGAAGATGACGACGAGGTTGTTGAGTACGGGCGCCCACATGGGGGCGGCGAAGCGGTCGCGGGTGTTGAGGATGGCGCCCGCCACCGCGCCCGTGCCGAAGAAGGCCAGCTGCGGCAGGATGAACCGGGCCAGCATGACCGCGACCTCGAACTCCCTGCTGTCCCGGTCCCACACCGTGTAGAGGTCGATGAGCAGCGGCGCGGCGAAGGCGGCGGCGACCGCGATGACGGCCAGCGCCAGCGTGGCGAGCGTCAGCAGCCGCTGCTCGTAGGCCCGCCCGCCGTCGGCGTCGCGCTGCTGCGCCCGCACGATCATCGGCACCACGACGCTGCTCAGCACGCCCAGCAGCAGCAGGTCGAGGATGCTGTACGGGATCGCGTAAGCCGCGTTGTAGGCGTCGCCGAGCAGAGCCGTGCCGATGGCGTACGCCAGCACCATGGTCCTGACGAAACCCGTCACCCTGGACACCATCGTGCCCGCCGCCATGATGGCGCTGGCCTTCAGCACGCGGCTCATGCAGTGCTCACCTCCCGGTTCTTGGCGGCCCGGGCGAGCTTACGTTCTGACCGTCGGCGCAGCACCCGCGTCACCACGGCGGCGAGCATAACGGTGAGAGCGGCTCCGACGATCACCGAGGCGATGCCGGTGTAGCCGGTGGTGCGGATGGTCAGCCGCACCGGCTCGCCGTACGCCTTGCCGTCGACGGTCCTGACCTGCACGGTGACCGTGGCGTCGCCGTTGCCGGTGGCGTTCATCGGCACCTGCACCGTGCCGCTCTGGCCGACGCCGATGGTCAGCTGCTCCTTCTGCTCTTTCACCTGCAGCAGCTTGCGGTTGTTGGACTTCACGTCGACGTAGAGGGTGATCTGGGTGCCCGTGGAGTTCTTCACGCTGATGGGCACCACGCCGTTGCTGCCGGCCAGCGATTTGCGCGGGCGGTCGGAGCCGGCGCCGGTGATCGTGACCTTGCCCAGGCGGTCATCGACCGCCGCGCTCACCTGCTTGGTCAGCGCGCGGCCCGTCCGCGGGCTGGCGCGCCAGGCCGAGGAGGACAGCCTGAGCACGGCCGCGTCGAAGCTGGACTGCGTCTTCGTCGTGGTGATCTCGGCGGTCAGCTGCGCCTGCTCCCAGGTCTCCTTGACCCGCTTGAGATATTTGCCGCTCAGCTCGTCCTTGCGGTCGGCGTCGGAGTAGGTCAGCCCGGCGCGCGGCACCGAGGCCTTGCTCGGCTTGATCGACTCCAGCGTGGTCATCTGCAGCCACGGCAGCCGGCCCGCGGTCTTGAGCAGGGCGGAGACGAGCGCCGGGTTGGGGTCCCAGCGCCTTGACGGGGCGACGACCAGAGACCTGGGCGAGGTCTGGCCCTGCTCGGCCGAGATCATCGCGGTCTCGGCGATGAAACGCTGCGTGCTGAGCAGCACGCTCGTGGCGCCCTCGGGCTCGAACAGGGCGCTCAGCTGGGGATCGGCGACGAGCGCGGTGACGGGGCCGTTGACCGAGTCGAGGGTCGAGGCGGCGTCGGGCGTGAACGTGACGGGCGGTTGCGGGGGCAGGTTGCCGGGGTCGAGCAGCACCCGGTCGACCTTGGCGTCGGCGACCGAGAGCAGGTCGAGAGCGTCCGGGTCGAGCCGGCCTGACGGAGGCCAGTTGACGTTGGTCTTCACCTCGCGGCCCAGCAGTTCCCCGGCCCTCTGCCAGGCCAGCTGGATGGCCCTGTTGGGCAGGACGTCGAGGCCGCGGTGGGCCATCCCGGCCACGTCGGGGTCGGCGTAGGGGACCGCCACCACGGGCGAGGAGGCCAGCGAGGTGCGCATGTTCGTCAGCCACGCGCCGGCCGCGGCGCTGGCCGGCTTGCTCTCTTCGCCGTCCTTCGTCTTGACCGTGTAGCCGCTCTTCATCACGTCGAGGTCGTCGAGCAGCCCGGGCTCGAAGAACCAGGTCACGGTCTTGGGCGCGACCTGCGCGATGCGCGCCAGGTCGGCCAGGCGGCCCCGGCCGGCGACCGACTGGCTCAGCTTGTCGTCCACGAACGTGGATCCGTCGGTCGCCCGGTGCGGCTGGTCGATGACGGGCAGGGCGACGGCCAGCTTGTTGCGCGGCGGCTTGGGGACGGCAGGCGGCGCGTAGGTGAGGAACGTGCGCTGCGCGAAGATCGGCACGCCGTACTGGGCCACGTCGATGGCGATCGGATAGACCCCGAACGAGCGGTAGCCGAGCTGCACCGGCGTCGCGGTGAACTCCCAGCGGGTCTCCTCGCCGGCGGCGAGCGGCGGGATGTCCATCGCCGAGACGGACGAGACGTTGGCCGGGAGCGTCGTGGTGTTCTGGTCGCGCGCGTAGGCGTCCATGGACGCCCTGTCGGTGACCCGCTGCGGCGTGTAGCGCAGGCGTACGCGCATGGCCGGTCTGGGAGCGCCCGTGTCGTTACGGACCGTGCCGGTGAACTTGATCTCGTCGCTCTGCGAGGTGGGCACGTCAGGGCTGATCGAGGCGATCGACACGGTGACGGTCTGCCTGATCGCACTGGTGGCAGCCGTGCTCGGCGTCGCCGCCACCATGGGGGCGAGCAACGCGGCGGAGAGCACGGCGAGCAGCGTGGCCTTACGGATCACGCGAATGCCCGAGCTGGAGTACGACGACGCACGCCCGCAATGGTACGGGTTCAGTGCCGTCGCGCGACCGCCCCACGTGCTCCCCGCAGGCGTGTGCCCCTCAGGTCGGCCAGCTTGCCCGGCAGAAGTTCCAGCAGGTCGCGGGCGCGCAAGGAGAGCGCGGTGTGGCGTTCGCCGATGGCCATGAACACCGGTCCCTCGTCCACGCGCAGCCGGTCGTCGATGAACACGGGCAGCGACTGCGGCAGCAGCAGCGGGCACACCAGCCCGTCGGCGTAGTCGGTGGCCGCGTTGACCACGTGGGAGGGGGCGTGGCGCACCTGGCGCGCGCCGAGCAGGGCGCCGACGGCCCCGGGCCTGGGCGGCAGGGCGACGGGGGAGGTCACCGCGACGACGGCCTCGCGGCCGACCCTGGTGGCCACTTCGAGCACCGTGACCATCAGGCACCTCTCGGGCGCCGCGCAGACCATGTCCGGGAGTTCCCGCGCGGATGTCATGGGACGCGGAAGGCGTACGATCTCATGATGGACCTGGTGTGTGAGGAGCCAGCGGTGGATCGCGAGGGCGTCCTTCATATAGTCCTCCTTGCCTCGTTCCATGGCCCCCGACGGTCCCTTGACCGAAGGTAACCCGGACCTGGTGTGGCTCGGGGGATATGTTCCGGAAGGACCCACTGCGTTTGTCCGACTCAACTCTGACCGAAAGCCAGCGGCAGGCCATGCACGACCTGTTCCGCAAGATCGCGCCGGCGGCCGACGAGCTCGGCCGTCTGTTCGCCGCGCACGGCCACGAGCTCGCCCTGGTCGGCGGGCCCGTGCGTGACCTCCTCCTCGGCCGCATCGGCAACGACCTCGACCTGACGACCGACGCCCGCCCCGAGCGGGTGCTGGAGATCGTCAAGGACTGGGCCGACTCCGTGTGGACGATCGGCATCGACTTCGGCACCGTCGGCCTGCGCAAGGGCGGCTCGCTCATCGAGGTCACGACCTACCGCAGCGAGTCGTACGACCCGAAGTCGCGCAAACCCGACGTCATGTACGGCGAGACGCTGGAGGCCGACCTGGAGCGGCGCGACTTCGCGGTCAACGCGATGGCGGTGCGGCTGCCGGGGCACGAGTTCGCCGACCCCTACGGCGGGCTGCGCGACCTGCGGGCCAGGCTGCTGCGCACACCGGGGCCTCCCGAACGTTCCTTCGGCGACGATCCGCTGCGCATGTTGCGGGCGGCCAGGTTCGCCTCGCAGCTCGGGTTCACGGTGGACGACGACGCCCTCGCGGCGATGTCGGCGATGGCCGAGCGCATCCAGATCGTCTCGGCCGAGCGCATCCGTGACGAGCTCGACAAGCTCGTCTGCGGTGCCCACCCGCGCGAGGGGCTGCGGCTGCTGGTGCAGACGGGGCTGGCGGCGTACGTGCTGCCCGAGCTGCCCAAGCTGCGCCTCGAGATCGACGAGCACCACCGGCACAAGGACGTCTACGAGCACACGCTGACGGTGCTCGACCAGGCCATCGCGCAGGAGGAGGACGGCAAGCCCGACAAGATCCTGCGCTGGGCGGCGCTCATGCACGACGTCGGCAAGCCGAAGACGCGCCGCCACGAGCCGGGCGGCCGGGTGTCGTTCCACCACCACGAGGTGGTCGGCGCCCAGATGACCAAGAAGCGCATGACCGAGCTGAAGTTCCCCAAAGACGTCGTGTCCGACGTCTCCCGGCTGGTCGAGCTGCACCTGCGCTTCCACGGCTACGGCACGGGGGAGTGGACCGACAGCGCCGTGCGCCGCTACGTGCGCGACGCCGGCCATCTGCTCGACCGGCTGCACAAGCTGACCAGGGCCGACTGCACGACCCGCAACAAGCGCAAGGCGGCTGCGCTGTCGCGGACCTACGACCACCTGGAGGAGCGCATCGCCAGGCTGGCCGAGGAGGAGGAACTGGCCAAGATCCGCCCCGAGCTCGACGGCAACGAGATCCAGCGGGTGCTCGGGGTCGGGCCGGGGCCGGTCGTGGGGCGGGCGTACAAGTTCCTGCTCGAGCTCAGGCTCGACAAGGGCATGATCGGCAAGGAGGCGGCCACGGAGGCGCTGCTGGAGTGGGCCAGGTCAAACGACCTCGGCGCGTGACGCGGTGGTGGTGATCATCCGGTAGACGAGCGCCGCCGCCGGATAGCCGACCGAGATGATCACCACGGCGACGTACGACTTGCCGTCGGGCGGCAGGATCACCGCCGACAGGGCGGCAGCGAGCACGTACATGCCGTTGAAGAGCATGTCGTAGATGGAGAACGCGCGGCCCCTGTAGATGTCCTCGACGTCGCGCTGGACCGTCGTGTCGGCACAGATCTTGACGCTCTGCCCTGCCACGCCCAACACGAAGCCCGCGACCGGCAGCCCCCACTCCTGGAACGGCAGCACGAGCGCCGCCGTCAGCACGCCCGCGCTCGCCATCGCGATCTGCACCCACCGTTCGATCCCGAACCACTCGGTCGTGTACGGGGTGATGACCACGGCGAGGGCCGTGCCGATGCCGGCGCCGACCACGACGAGGCTGACCCCGCGCAGCGCGGTCTCGGCGTCACCGTCGGCGAAGTAGTAGCGGTAGAGGATGATGCCGAGCGCGGTGGACATGCCGAACAGGAACCGGTGCGTGGCCATCGCGCCCATCGTCGCGGCGGCCACCCGGTGGCGCACCAGGTGCCTGGCGCCGTCGGCGAGACCGGTGACGACGTTGCGCAGGGCCTGGCGGGCCTGCGGCTGGTCGGGGTCGGACCACGGGCCGAGCAACCGGCGGTCCATGGTCCGCGCCACGAGTGCGCTCAGCGTGAACACCACGCCCGACGTCGCCAGCAGCAGCGCCACGCCGAAGTCGCCGCCGCCGAAGATCTCCCGCAGCAGGAATCCCAGACCGGCGCCGACGAACGTGGCCACCGTCCCGGAGGTGGGGGTGACGGCGTTGGCGGCGATCAGCCGCTCGGGCGGGACGACGTGCGGCAGCGAGGCGCCGAGCGCGGCCAGGAAGAACCGGTTGACGCCGAGCACCAGCAGCGCCGCGCCGTAGAACAGCGGATCGGGCACGTCGGCGATGACCAGCCCGGCCGCCACGAGCAGCAGCGCCCCGCGGACGAAGGGCGCGACCACCAGGATCTGCCGCCGCGACCAGCGGTCGATGAACACGCCGACGAACGGCCCGAGCACGCTGTACGGCAGCAGCAGCACGGCCAGCCCCGCCGCCACCTCGAGCGCGGTCGTCTGGTTCTCGGGGCTGAAGAAGGCGAAACCCGTCACGCCGAACTGGAAGATCCCGTCGGAGAACTGGGAGACCAGACGGGTCGCGAACAGGCGCCGGAAATCTCTGCCCCGCAGGACCACGCGGAGATCGGCGACGAATGACACGCCGTCAGCCTAGCCCCGTACCCGTCGTGCGGGACGCGCGGATGCCGGTCCAGCAGGTGAACCCTGGCTTCCCTGCCGCACACATGATCACGTACGCTTCGAAGCGTGACGACTGACGAACTCGTTGTGCTGGTCGATCGCAGTGGCCACCCGCTCGGCACCGCGCCGAAGATGTCGGTGCACTGCCACGACACTCCTCTTCATCTGGCCTTCTCCAGTTATGTCTTCGACCGGGAAGGCCGCGTACTGCTCACCAGGAGGGCCGACCACAAGCTCACCTGGCCGGGTGTCTGGACCAACAGCTGCTGCGGCCACCCGCTGCCGGGCGAGTCGCTCGACAGCGCGGTCATGCGCCGGCTCTCCTACGAGCTGGGGCTGAAGGCCGAGCGCACCGACCTGATGCTGCCCGCCTTCTCCTACCGCGCCGTCATGCCCAACGGCATCGTCGAGCACGAGCTCTGCCCGGTCTTCCGGGTCACGGTCGACGCGCCGGCCGTGCCCAACCCCGACGAGGTGGGGGAGACGTCGTGGATGCCGTGGAAGGAGTTCGCCGAGGGCGTGCTCAACGGCCTGCTGGCGATCTCGCCGTGGTGCAGGGAGCAGGTGCCGCAGCTGGCGAGGCTCGGCGCCGACCCGCTCACCTGGCGTTCGGCCCCGGCCGACGAGCTGCCTCCCGCCGCCCGGCTGTGAATCGGGCGCAGGGCGCCGCGCGGGTGCGGCGCCCTGGGCGAGATGCGGTGGTCAGCGTTCGACTTCGCCGCGGATGAACTTCTCGACGTATTCGCGGGCCTGGTCGTCGGAGTACTGCTCGGGCGGGGACTTCATGAAGTAGGAGGAGGCCGACAGGATGGGTCCGGCGATGCCGCGGTCGAGGGCGATCTTGGCGGCGCGGACGGCGTCGATGATGATGCCGGCGGAGTTGGGTGAGTCCCACACCTCGAGTTTGTATTCGAGGTTGAGTGGGGTGTCGCCGAAGGAGCGGCCTTCGAGGCGGACGTAGGCCCATTTGCGGTCGTCGAGCCAGGGCACGTGGTCGGAGGGGCCGATGTGCACGTCGCTCTTGCCCATCTCGCGGGGGATCTGGGAGGTGACCGACTGGGTTTTGGAGATCTTCTTGGACTGCAGGCGCTTGCGCTCCAGCATGTTCATGAAGTCCATGTTGCCGCCGAAGTTGAGCTGGTAGGTGCGCAGGAGTTCGACGCCGCGGTCTTCGAAGAGTTTGGCCATGACGCGGTGGGTGATGGTGGCGCCGACCTGGGATTTGATGTCGTCGCCGACGATGGGGACGCCGGCGTCGGTGAATTTGGCGGCCCAGGCGGGGTCGGAGGCGATGAAGACGGGCAGGGCGTTGACGAAGGCGACGCCGGCGTCGATGGCGCACTGGGCGTAGAAGCGGTCGGCGTCCTCGGAGCCGACGGGCAGGTAGGAGACCAGGACGTCGACCTGGTTGTCGCGCAGGACCTGGACGACGTCGACGGGTGTTTCGTCGGATTCGTCGATGATGTCTTGGTAGAACTCGCCGAGGCCGTCGTGGGTGGGTCCGCGTTGCACGGTCACGCCGGTGGGCGGCACGTCGGTGATCTTGATGGTGTTGTTCTCGCTGGCGACGATGGCCTCGGACAGGTCACGGCCGACTTTCTTGGCGTCAACGTCGAAGGCCGCGACGAACTCGACGTCGCCGACGTGGTAATCGCCGAACTTCACGTGCATCAGGCCCGGGACCCGTGTGTCCGGGTCGGCGTCCTTGTAATAGTGAACACCCTGGACCAGCGACGACGCGCAGTTGCCGACACCGACAATGGCCACGCGAACCGAACCCATCGCACTCGCTCCCTTACTCATCAGTTGACGTGGTGTCTCTGCCGGGCTCTTCCGAGGCCCGGCGCTCCGTTGCGATCAGCTCGTTGAGCCAGCGCACCTCGCGCTCGACCGACTCGAGCCCGTGACGCTGCAGCTCGAGCGTGTAGCTGTCGAGGCGTTCCCTGGTGCGCGCCAGCGCCGTGCGCACCGCGTCGAGCCGCTCTTCCAGCCGGCTGCGGCGGCCTTCGAGAATGCGCAGCCGCACCTCGGCCTCGGTGTGCCGGAAGAACGCGAAATGCACACCGAAGCTCTCGTCCTCCCATGCGGATGGACCGGCCTGGGTGAGCATGTCCTGCAGGCGTTCCTTGCCTTCGGCGGTCAGCTTGTAGACGATCTTCGACCGGCCGCCGACGATCGTGGCGGGAGCGGGCTGCTCCTCCGCGATGAGGCCTCGAGCGAGAAGTGATCGCAAACAGGGGTACAGCGATCCGTAGGAGAACGCACGGAACATCCCCAGCAGGGCGTTGAGCCGTTTGCGCAGCTCATAGCCGTGCAGCGGCGTCTCGTGCAGCGACCCGAGCACGGCCAGCTCCAAGACCCTGCCCTGTCCGCCGGCCATGGGAACCGCCCCCCTCTCGCGTCGATGTATCGAGCCGATACATCCCGATGATACGTCGTGGCGCTATATCGCTGCAATCTACGATTCCGCGGAGTCGTTGGGATGGACACTCAAAACGCCGTAGTCTGACGCTCATGTGGTCACAGCGAAGGGTGGTGGATTACGGTCTCGCGAAGAGAGCCGCAGTTCGCTCCCTGCATTCCGGGCGAGCTTCGCGCGGTGACGTCTGTGACGCACAGCCCTACCTCCTTCGCGCGGCCCGCCACTTCGGCGAGCCGACCGAACGTCTCTGCCCGGTCTGCGAAAGGGAGAACGTCACCAATGTGACTTATGTCTACGGTGAGTGCCTCGGGCGCCATGCCGGCCAGGCAAAAGTCACATCAGAGCTCATCACCATGGCTCATGATTACGATGAGTTCCGGGTGTACGTTGTCGAGGTCTGCCAAGGTTGTTCCTGGAACCACTTGACGGTTTCGTACGTACTCGGGAACGGACCGCCTGACCTCGTCGGCCAAGCGTGAAGACCGAGGGCGGCGAGGAGCCTCACGCCCAACCGCCGTTTCAGTTCCGACGACGTTGCGAGGACGTGTGAGTAACAGCATGAATGAGGGGTCGGCGCGCCAAGGAAGGCGCCGTCGCTCCAGCTCATCCCGTTCTGTGCCCCAGGGTTCCTCTCGCCGGACCGGCGGATCCGGCTGGGGTGAGGAGCCGGAGTCCCGACGTCCCGAAGCGGCGTACGAGCAGACCGGGGCCATGGCCGCACAGCCGTACGACGAACCTCCGAGACGCGCCGACCCGCCGCGTGAGCGTGGCGACCAGCCGCCGCCGCGCTCCCGATCCCGCACGGAGTCGCGCACGCTCGGTAACCAGGAGACGATGGTCAGCGACGCGCCGCGGCGCTCGCGCAGAAGAGGTCAGGGCGGGCCGCCAGGCCCTCCGGAGCCACCCGTCAAGAAGGGCGGCGGCGGTGACGGTGGCGGTGGCCGCCGTGGCTGGCGCAGGTTCGTGCCGAGCTGGAAGGTCGTCGTCGCGGGCATCGTGGTGTTCGCGGCGGGCATGTTCGGCATGATCATGGTGGCGTACGCCAACGTGCCGGTGCCGACGACCGTGCAGGCCGAGGCGACCGCGCAGCAGAGCACCATCTACTACAACGACGGCAAGACCGAGATCGCCAGGCTCGGCATGCCGCGCGAGAGCGTCAAGATCAACGAGATGGCCGACAGCGTCAAGGACGCCGCGATCGCCATCGAGAACGACACGTTCTACGAGGACTCCGGCATCTCCTTCTCCGGCATGGCGCGTTCGGTGTGGATGACCGCGACCGGGCAGCAGCTCCAGGGCGCCTCGACCATCACCCAGCAGATGGCCCGCGGTTACTACGACGGCCTCAGCCAGGAAGTGTCCATCGAACGTAAGATCAAGGAGATCTTCGTCGCGGTCAAGCTCGACGACCAGCTGACCAAGGACCAGATCCTGGAAAACTACCTCAACACCGTCAACTTCGGCCGTGCGTACGGCGTGGAGGCCGCGGCGCGGGCCTACTTCGGCAAGAAGATGACCGCCGCGAAGTTGTCTCCCGAGCAAGGCGCCTACCTCGCCGCGCGGATCCAGCAGCCGGCCTGGGAGCCCGACGCCGACGCGCTGAAATACCGGTTCAACCAGACCGTCAAGAAGATGGCCGAGCTCTGGCCCGAGAAATACGGCCAGCTCCAGCAGACGGCGAAGTTCCCCAAGACGAGGAAGAGCACCACCAGCAACTCCCTGGGCGGTGACCGGGGCTACATGGTCAAGCAGGTGCTCGACGAGCTGGAGGGGCGCGGGCTGACCCGCGACGCGGTCGAGAGCGGCGGCTACAAGATCGTCTCCACCTTCGACAGGAAACTGATGAAGGCCGCCCGGCAGGCGATGAAGACCACGATGCAGGGCATGTCGAAGGAGTTCCACGGCGGCCTGGCCGCGGTCAACCCGAAGAACGGCCGCGTCCTCGCCTTCTACGGCGGCGACAACTACGTCAACGACCCGTGGAACGAAGCCTTCGAGTCGAAGAAGCAGGCCGCGTCGGCGTTCAAGCCGTACGTGCTGGCCGCCTGGCTGCAGGCCGGCTACTCGCTCAGCAGCTACGTGCCGGGCAACGAGACCGTGCCGAAGGAGCTGCCCGGCCAGCAGAAGGGCGGCATCACCAACAGCCACAACGTCGGCAGGGCCGTCGACGTGGTCAAGGCGACCGCCCAGTCGGTCAACACCGCCTTCGTCTCCATGGCGTACGCGCTGCCCAACCAGCTCGACGACGTGAAGAACCTCGTCGTGGCCGCCGGGTTCAACGAGAAAGCCATGACAGCCGACATCAAGGAGCACCACTACCAGTTCGCCATCGGCAGCGCCCCGGTCACGCCGGTCGAGCAGGCCGCCGGCTACTCCATCTTCGCCAACGCCGGGAAATACACCCGCTACCACGTCGTGCAGAAGGTCGAGCAGAACGGCCAGGTCGCCTACCCCGAGCAGCAGGTGTCCAAGTCGGTCATCGACCCCGGCGTGGCCGCCGACTCCACCGTCGCGATGGCGGCGGTGCTGCGCAACGGCACCGCGGCGGGCAAGGGCCTGGGCAACCGGCCGGCCGCCGGCAAGACCGGCACCAACAACGACGAGAACGGTGCCTGGTTCGTCGGCTACACGCCGCAGATCTCCACCGCCGTCGGGTTCTACCGCGAGCAGTGCAGGACGAAGAGCGGCAAGGTCGTCCCGCCGCTCCACTCCAACTGCCCCATCACGCCCAAGGGCAAGGCGAGCAAGAAGTACGACCTCAACAACCCGTACACCAGGCCGTACGAAGTGTCCCTGGGCTTCGAGGGCGCGGGCCCGCCCACGATCGCCTGGCAGAGGTTCATGCTGGCCGCGCACGAGGGCAAGCCCGTCGAGCAGTTCCCCGAGAAGGCGGAGATCGGCACGCAGGAGAACATCGTGCCGAGCCCGACGCCCACGCCGACGAAGACGCCGGACAACCCGTTCGACGAAGAGAACCCGTTCGACGACGAGACCGGCGACGACCCCGACTGCCTCATCGGCTGTGACGGCGACACCGGCGACGAGCCCACCACCGACGACCCGCCGCCCGCCGACGACGGGTTCCCCGAGGTCGACGACCCGAACGTCGCGGGCGGCGAGACCGGGACCGACACGCGAGCCGGAGGGCCTGGGCCGGTCAACGGCAGGCAAGAGAACCAATGACGAGCACGGAGGTGCGCGCGCCGCTGGCGGCGCGCGCCATTCCGTTCCTTCCCCTGGGGGTGTTCGCGGCCCTGGGGGCGTCCCTCGCGTACGTCGTGCGGCTGCCGTGCCGCACGGGCGGCTGGAACGACCAGATCTCGACGTACACCAACTTCTGCTACACCGACATCTACCCGCTCTACTTCGACAGGCAGCTGGCCACCGAGAACCCCTACTTCGCCGCGGTGCCGTTCGACAAGCAGGTCGAATACCCGGTGGTGCTGGGCGAGGTCATGCAGGTGTTCAGCTGGATCGCCCGGTGGCTGGAGCCCGACCAGGTCGCGCAGGCCGTCAGGTTCTACGACCTGACGGTCATCCTGCTCGGCCTGTCCCTCGTGGCCGGCGTGCTGCTGATGGCCGCGGTGGCCGGGCCCACGCGGCGGTGGGACGCCCTCTGGTACGCCGTCGCGCCCGCCGTGGTGCTGGCCGCGTACATCAACTGGGACCTCATCGCCGGCGCGTTGTCCATGGGCATGCTGCTGGCGTGGGCGCGCAAGCGGCAGGTGCTGGCCGGGGTGCTGCTCGGGCTGGCGATCGCCACGAAGTTCTATCCGCTGATGTTCGTGGGCGCGTTGTTCCTGCTCACCTGGCGTACGGCGCGATGGCGGCCGTTCCTGGTCACCATGGCCTCGGCCGTCGGCGCGTGGCTCGTGGTCAACCTGCCGTTCATGGTCTTCGCGTGGGACGGCTGGCGCCGCTTCTACGTCTTCTCCCAGGAGCGCGGCGTCGACTGGGGCTCGCCGTGGTTGTTCTTCCAGAACAAGGGCTGGCCGGTCCTGGGTGAGGCCGACGTGAGCACGCTCGGCATGGCGTCGCTGGCCGTCCTGTGCTTCGGCATCGCCGTGCTCACGCTGGCCGCGCCGCGCAGGCCGAGGCTCGCGCAGATCTGCTTCCTGGCGCTGGCCGCGTTCATGATGACGAACAAGGTGTGGTCGCCGCAGTTCGTGCTCTGGCTGGTGCCGTTCGCCGTGCTGGCCAGGCCCAACTGGAAGCCGCTGGCGCTGTGGCAGCTCGCCGAGGTGTGGTATTTCGTCGCCATCTGGCTCTACCTGCTCGCGCAGCCGCCGCTCAGCAGGGACGACCTGGGCATCGGCGACGACACCTACTTCACCGCCGTCTGGGGGCGGGTCATCACGATCGGCATCATGATGGCGTTCGTGGTGCGTGACATCCTGCGCCCCGGCAAGGACGTGGTGCGGCAAGACGGGATCGACGATCAGGCGGGCGGCGTGTTCGCCGACGCGCGTGACCGCTTCACCCTGGCCTCCATCACGCGATGATCACGCGCTCGTCCGGCCGGGACGCGCTGCTGCTCTGGTGCGGCTCGCGGGCGGGGCTGCTGCTCGCGACCGTGCTCGGCGTGGCGCTGGGCGAATATCTGGATAAGTGGCGCAAGTGGGATGCCACGCTGTTCATCACGATCGCTCAGTACGGCTACGACGGCGAGCCAGGCAAGCCGGTGGACGAGGGCCTGCCCGCCTTCTTCCCCGGCCTGCCCGCGGCGCTGCGCATGGCCTACCTGGTCATACCCGACTGGGCGGCGGCCGGGCTGCTGGTCTCGCTGGCCGCCGGGGCGGTCGCCATGATGGCGCTGGCCCGGCTGACCGAGTTCGAGGGCGCCTCCGGCTGGATGGCGGTGCTGGCGCTGCTGCTCTTCCCGATGGCGGTGTTCCTGGCCGCGGGCTACAGCGAGTCGCTCTTCCTGGCCTTCGCCATCCCCGCGTGGCTGGCCGCCAGGCAGGGGCGCTGGCCGGCGGCGGTGCTGCTGGCCGCGGGTGCCTCCTGCGTGCGGATCACCGGGTTGTTCCTGGCGGTCGCGCTCATCGTGGAGTTCGGTGTGAGGAGGGAGTCGCCGCGCCGGGCCGGGTGGCTGGTGGTGCCGTTCGTGCCGCTGGTGGCGTACTCGTCGTACCACTACAGCAGGACGGGCGACTGGCTGACCTGGAAGCACGCCCAGGAGGCCGGCTGGGGGCGCGACTTCGTGTGGCCGTGGGAGGCGTGGCAGACGACCTGGCAATCCGCGATGGGCGCCGACGACTTCGCGGTGGCCTTCAGGATGGAGATCGTGGGGGCCGTGCTGGCCCTCGCCGCGCTGGTCTGGCTGGCCGTACTGCGCCGGTGGAGCGAGCTCGTCTACACCGGGGCCCAGGCGGCGGCGCTGATGACGTCGGCGTACTACCTGTCGATCCCGCGCTCGCTCCTGCTGTGGTTCCCGGTGTGGGTGCTGGTCGCCAAGGTCATGACCAGGAAGGCGTGGGTGCTGGCGCTCTATGCCCTGATCTCGGGACCGCTCATGCTGGTCAACACCGCCCGCTTCCTCGACGGCGCGTGGGCGGGGTAGATCTCTCTACCCCCTTTCCTTCCTCGGTAATCCAGGGAAGTTATCCACAGGCTGTGTGTATTCGTTAGAGGTTCTTCCTCAGGAAGGCAATGTCGTCGGCCTGGCCCTCGGCCGGCGTCTCCACCACGACCGGCGCACCGGCCGCCCGGCAGACCGCCAGGATCAGCTCCGGGTCGATCGTCCCCTTGCCCAGATTGGCGTGGCGGTCGGCGCCCGAGCCGAAGGCGTCGCGGGAGTCGTTGCAGTGCACCAGGTCGATCCGGCCGGTGATGGCCTTGACCCGGTCGACCAGGTCGACCAGCTCTTCGCCTCCGGCGTGCGCGTGGCAGGTGTCGAGGCAGAAACCCACGTCGAACCCGTCGAGCGCGTCCCACAGCCGGGCGATGCGCTCCAGCGTGCGCGCCATCGCGTTGCCGCCGCCCGCGGTGTTCTCGATCAGCACGGGGATGGGGCACTCCATGCGCTCGAACACCTTGCGCCAGTTGTCGAACCCGGTCTGCGGGTCGTCGTCCTTGCCGACGTGGCCGCCGTGCACGATCAGGCCCTTGGCGCCGAGGCCGGCGGCCGCCGTCAGGTGCTGCTGCAGCAGCTTGCGGCTCGGGATCCTGATGCGGTTGTTCGTGGTGGCCACGTTGACCAGGTAGGGGGCGTGGATGTAGATGTCGACGCCCTCCACAGGCCGGGCGGGCAGCACGGGCTTCTTGTAGCCCTGGGGATCGCCGAGGAAGAACTGCACCACCTCGGCCCCCACCTCCTCGGCGTGAGCGGCCGGGTCGTCCTGGTCGACGTGAGCTCCGATGCGCACCATGTCACCGAGCTTATCCGTTTGGCCGGGGCACACCGGGGAAGTCGCCAGGCACCCCCGACCCCGATCGCCGGGCCCTCCGACCCCATCGCCGGGCACCCCCGACCCGAGGAGAAACCATGAGCCGCTGGCGCTTACGAGCGCTGATCGTCCTGATCTACGTGGTCATCGGCATCTACGTCGCGTGGGTCCACGACTACATCACCCCAGGACTCCTCAGGGACCTCGCCGAGGCGCTGCTCTCCGTCTTCCTCTGGTTCCTGGTGCTGCTCGGGATAGACCTGCACATCAGCGGATGAGCTCGTACGGGTGCATCACGGATGCGGGAGGAAACCGCCGTGCGCGATGCCCAGGGCGGCGCCGATGAACGCCCCCACGAGCCCGACGACGTTGAGCGTGCGCTGCGGCGTGGTCACCGAGATGTACTGAGAGTAGAGACCGACGCCGAACCCCAGCGTTCCGACCCAGGACGCGATCATGTGCGCGGAAGCCCAGAACGTCGCGACGAACGCCACCACACCGCACACCAGCGTGACGACCGCCAGCGTGTTCTCCAGCGGGTGCGAACGTCCGTCGGTGTTGAGCGTGAGACGGAACCGCTCCTGTTCGGAGGGCTGAAGCACGTGCGGCACAACCACCACCCCCTCGGTTTCCTAAAGGCTTTCCCACCTTGTCGAGGCTGGTAACCTGGGCACGCTGCGTTGTGATGGATGATTCATCGTCCCCGAGCGCCGAAAGGGGCGCCAGGGCTCAGACGTCAGCGTCCTCCTGTCACGACAGAGTGTCGTGACCGCAAGAGTCCAGAGGAGGTTGGAGTCCCGCATGCGTCGTTACGAAGTAATGGTCATTCTGGACCCTTCGCTCGATGAGCGCACCGTCGCGCCGTCCCTCGACCAGTTCCTCACCGTGGTCCGCAACGACGGCGGCACCGTGGAGAAGGTCGACGTCTGGGGCCGTCGCCGTCTCGCCTACGACATCGACAAGAAGTCCGAAGGCATCTACGCCGTCATCGACCTGTCCGCGGAGCCCGGGACGGTCAAGGAGCTCGACCGGCAGATGAACCTCAACGAGGGCATCCTCCGTACCAAGGTCCTGCGTCCGGACGTGCACTGAGCAAGCTCGTTGCCCGGCATTCTGTCGGGCGGCGGCCGTAGTCTGAGCCGAAACCCAAGCGAAGGCGTGCAGGAAGGCGAGCGCTAGCCATGGCAGCAGGCGACACCGTAATCACCCTTGTCGGCAACCTTGTCGACGACCCGGAGCTGCGCTTCACCCCCACGGGGCAAGCGGTGGCTCGATTCCGCATCGCATCCACTCCGCGGTATATGGACCGCCAGACCAACGAGTGGAAGGACGGCGAGAGCCTCTTCCTGACCTGCAACGTGTGGCGGCAGGCGGCGGAGAACGCCGCCGAGAGCCTCCAGCGCGGCATGCGGGTCATCGTTCAGGGGCGGCTCAAGCAGCGGTCCTACGAGACCAAGGAAGGCGAGAAGCGCACGGTCTACGAGGTCGAGGTCGACGAGGTCGGCCCGTCCCTGCGCAACGCCACCGCCAAGGTCAACCGCACCTCCCGCCAGGGTGGTGGCGGCGGCGGCTTCGGCGGCCCGGCCGACGACCCGTGGGCCTCCGCGACGCCCGCCCCGCCCCAGGGCGGCGGTGGTGGCGGCTTCGGCGGCGGCGGAGGCGGCCAGCAGGGCGGCGGCGGCTTCGGCGGCGGCGGCAACGACTTCAGCGACGAACCGCCTTTCTAACCCGTGAAGATCCGCGCAAGCGGATGACTGTCCATTCCCGCCCTGGTGCGGGGCTCTGAGAGGAGCACCACGATGGCCAAGCCGGCACTGCGCAAGCCCAAGAAGAAGGTTTGCCTGTTCTGCCACGACAAGATCTCCTACGTCGACTACAAGGACACGGCACTGCTGCGGAAGTTCATCTCCGACCGCGGCAAGATCCGTGCCCGCCGGGTGACGGGCAACTGCACCCAGCACCAGCGCGACGTGGCGACCGCTATCAAGAACGCCCGTGAGGTGGCCCTGCTGCCTTACACGAGCACGGCGCGCTAAGGAGGCATGTCGATATGAAGCTCATCCTCACCAACGAGGTCTCCGGCCTCGGCACCCCTGGCGACGTCGTCGAGGTGAAGGACGGCTACGGCCGCAACTACCTCATCCCGCGCGGCTACGCCATGCGCTGGACGCGCGGCGCCGAGAAGCAGATCGAGACCATCAGGAAGGCCCGCGACGCTCGCGAGATCCGCGACCTCGGCACCGCCAAGGAGGTCGCCGGCCAGCTCGGCGCCCTGCGCGTGCGCCTGGCCACCCGCGCCGGCGAGTCCGGCCGCCTGTTCGGCTCGATCACCACGGGCGACATCGCCGACGCCGTCAAGGCCGCCGGTGGCCCGATCGTCGACCGCCGCCGCATCGAGATCGTCAACCCGATCAAGAGCGTCGGCTCCCACAAGGTCACCGTCAAGCTGCACCCTGAGGTGTCCGCTGCGATCGACGTCGAGGTCGTCGCAGGCTGACCTGCCCCGAAAAGCCCCCGCCTCGTGCGGGGGCTTTTCTCTTCTTCGACGGTTCGTGCGTGGTGCTGTTCCATCTGTTACGCGCTGCCGTGGCCCGCCACCCGCCGCACTTCGGCTCAGGGCCCTCCAGGAAACGGCCTCTGACCCTTCACCGGCCGAGCGCCGTAACGCGAGCCCCACGCGGGCCGTCGCCGTGGACACAACGTTGCCCATGGTCCAGAGGGGTGGTGGGGAAGGGGGCGGGGTTCATGGAGCAGCGTAGAATGCCCTCGTTTATCTGGCACGTTCCCCCTGGAGGCTAGGCCATGGCCCGTCCCCTCATGCTGCTCGCACTCGCGGTGGCGGTCGTTGGCTGCGCACCCGTTGACGACACGGCGGCCGCCCCGACCACGTCCACCGCCTGCGTCAAGGAGCAGCTCCAACTCGTCACCCCCGGCAAGCTGACCGTGGGCACCGACAAGCCGGCCTACGAGCCGTGGTTCAAGGACGACGACCCGAGCAACGGTCAGGGGTTCGAGAGCGCGGTGGCGTTCGCCGTGGCGGGGGAGCTCGGCTTCGACCGCACCGAGGTGCAGTGGAACACGGTCAAGTTCGACTCGGCGTACGCGCCGGGCAAGAAGCAGTTCGACTTCGACATCAACCAGGTGTCCATCACGCCTGACCGGGCCAAGGCGGTCGACTTCAGCAAGGGCTACTACACGGTCAAGCAGGCCGTGGTGGCGGTCGACGGGGGCAAGGTGGCGCAGGCGAAGAGCCTGGCCGAGCTGAAGGACGCGAAGATCGGCGTACAGGTGGGGACGACCTCGCTCGACGCGGTCAAGAGCGTCATCCAGCCCGGCAAGGACCCCAACGTCTACAACGAGCAGGTGGACGCCGTGAACGCGCTGAAGAACAAGCAGGTGGACGCGATCGTCGTCGATCTGCCGACGGCGTTCTACGTGACGGCCGCGCAGGTGGAGAACGCCAAGATCGTGGGCCAGTTCGCCTCGACGGGTGGCACGCCGGAGGAGTTCGGGCTGGTCATGGAGAAGGGCAGCGCGCTCAAGTCCTGCGTGGACAAGGCCGTGGACACGCTGAAGTCGAAGGGCGAGCTGGCCAGGATCGAGCAGGAGTGGCTCGGTTCTGCGGCGGGCGCGCCCGAGCTGAAGTGATGCCGCGGTGAGCGAGTGGGTCAAGTCGGAGCGGCAGGTCGAGCGCGAGCGGCTGCGCAGGTCGCGCAGCCGCCGCACGGCCTCCATCGCGACCGCTTCGACGTTCGTCTTCGTCGTCATGGTCGTGTGGATCGTGACGAGCTCGCCGGGCTGGCCGCGGGTGCGGGAGACGTTCTTCGACTTCGGCGAGTTCCGCAAGGCGCTGCCCGACGTGCTGGACGGGTTCCTGCTCAACATCAAGATGTTCCTGATCGCCGAGCCGCTGATCCTCGTCGTGGGGCTGCTGGTCGCGCTGGCGAGGGGCGTGAGAACGCCGGCGTTCTTCCCGATCCGGGTGCTGGCCACGCTCTACACCGACATCTTCCGCGGCGTGCCGACGATTCTGGTGATCTACCTGGTGGGGTTCGGGCTGCCGGCCCTCCGGTTGCAGGGCATTCCCACCGACCTGGCCACGCTCGGCATCATCGCGCTGACCCTCTCCTACGGCGCGTACGTGGCGGAGGTGTTCCGCTCGGGCATCGAGTCGATCCATCCCAGCCAGGTGGCCGCGGCCCGCTCGCTCGGGCTGAGCCACGGCAAGACCATGCGGTTCGTGGTGGTGCCGCAGGCGACCCGCAGGGTGGTGCCGCCGCTGCTGAACGACTTCGTCTCGCTGCAGAAGGACACGGCGCTGGTGGCGACCATCGGGCCGCTGGAGGCGCTGCGGCAGGCGCAGATCCACGCGGCCAGCACGTTCAACTTCACGCCCTACCTCGCCGCCGCGCTGCTGTTCATCCTGCTGACCATCCCCATGGCCAGGTTCACCGACCATCTGGCCGCACGTACGCGCAGGAGGCGTGGCGCATGAGCGTCCTCTCGATCGACGGGGTGTGGAAATTCTTCGGCGGGCACGCCGTGCTGCGCGGCATCGACCTGGACGTGCGACCGCACGAGGTGGTGACCCTGATCGGCGCGTCGGGTTCGGGCAAGTCCACGCTGCTGCGCTGCGTCAACCTGCTGGAGACCGTGGACGACGGCACGATCCACCTCGACGGCGACGAGATCACCGATCCGCGCGTGAACGTCGACGAGGTGCGTACGCGGCTGGGCATCGTGTTCCAGGCGTTCAACCTGTTCCCGCACATGACCGTGCTCGACAACGTCACGCTGGCGCCCCGGCAGGTGCACCGGGTGGCCAGGGAGCAGGCGGAGGAGCAGGCGCACGACCTGCTGGCCAGGTTCGGGCTGGCGGACAAGGTGCGGGCCTACCCCGACCAGCTCTCCGGCGGCCAGCAGCAACGGGTCGCGATCATCAGGGCGCTGGCCACCCAGCCGCGGCTGATGCTGCTGGACGAGGTCACCTCGGCGCTCGACCCCCAACTGGTGGTGGAGGTGCTGGGCATCATCAGGGAGCTCAAGGACGCGGGCATGACGATGATCCTCACCACCCACGAGATGGGCATCTGCCGCGAGATCTCGGACACGGTGTGCTTCCTCGACGAAGGTGTGCTGCTGGAGAAGGGCCCGCCCGAGAAGATCTTCAGCGAGCCGGAGAACGCGCGTACCCGGGAGTTCCTGCGCAGCGTGCTGGATTCGGGACGGTTCTGAGGACTCAGCGCCGGTGCCGTCCGCGGGGCGGCTCGACCGGGTCGCGGGGGCGGGCCAGCATGCTGTGGCGGCGGCCGTACACGAGGTAGACCAGCAGGCCGAAGGCCATCCACAGGATGAACCAGGCCCAGGTCAGCACCCGCAGGTTGACCATGAGCCAGAGGGTGGCGACCAGCGAGAGCGCGGGCAGCACGGGTGAGAGCGGCACCTGGAAGCCGCGTTCGAGGCCGGGCATGCGCCGCCGCATGACGATCACGCCCGCCGAGACGAACAGGAACGCGAAGAGCGCGCCGATCACGACGAGTTCCTGCATCGTGAGCACCGGCACGAACTCGGCCAGTACGAGCGCCACCAGGCCGATCAGCAGCGTCACCCTGGTGGGCGTGTGGTAGCGGCGGCTGACCGACGCCAGCCCTCGGGGGATCAGCCCGTCGCGGGCCATCGAGAACAGCACCCGCGTCTGCCCCACGATCAGCACCAGGATCACGGTCGTCAGGCCGAGCACCGCGCCCACGTCGATGACGTGCACCATCCAGTCGACCCCCGCCGCACGGAACGCGCTGGACAGCGGCGCCTCCACCGAGATCCGCGTGTACGACACCATGCCCACCATGACGAGGGCGACCGCGAGGTAGATGACCGTGGTGAGCACCAGGCTGCGGATCATGCCTCTGGGCACGGCCCTGGAGGCGTTGACGGTCTCCTCGGCCGCGGTGGCGACCACGTCGAACCCGATGTACGCGAACGCGATGGCCGAGGCCGCCGCGAAGATGCCGAACCAGCCGAACGCCTGGCTCTCGCCGACCACGATCTCCAGCACGGTGGCCGGCGGGGTCGGCAGCGACTTGGGCGGCACGTAGAACTCGCCGATGTTCGCCACGTCGACCTGGGTCAGGCCGACCACGATCACCGCGCCCACGGCCACCAGCTTGGCCGACACCATGATCCACAGTGCCCGCAGCCCGACCCGCGCACCGAGCGCCACGATGCCGGTGAGCGCCAGCAGGATCACCAGCACCAGCACGTCGCCGACGAGTTCGGGGTTCGCCACGCGCACGCCGAAGGCGGTGACGGCCCCGACCGTGATCGCGGCCCACGCCCTGGCCACCACGGCCGCGGCGAACTGCAGCTCCAGGATCAGCGCCCAGCCGATGATCCACGCCCATACCTCGCCGAAGATGACGTACGTGAAGGTGTAGGCGCTGCCCGAGGCCGGCATCGTGGACGCCAGTTCGGCGTAGCACAGGCAGGCGAGCAGGCACGCGATTCCCGCGATCATGAACGACAGGATCACGCCGGGGCCCGCCGTGGTGGCGGCCTGCCGGCCGGCGATGCTGAAGATGCCCGCGCCGATCATCACGCCGAACCCGAGCACCACGAGATCGGCCGGGCGGTAGACCTCGGCCAGGCTGTGCCGGGCGCCGGTGCGCAGCCCGCGCGCCTCAGAAGGTGGCAGTCGTCGCAGAATCGTGGACACGGAACACCCCTTGGGGACCTCGCCCACCATGTCTCACCACGTGGACGACGGCAAGCACGGGCAGGTCACGCCCCGGTCACCAGCCAGGCAGTGCCGGCGGCCCGGCGTACCAGGGTGATCAGGCGGGCGACCATCCACACCCCGAGCGCGCACCAGAGAGCGACCACGCCGAAACCGGTGGCGAGGAGGGCGGCCGGCAGGTAGGCCAGCGTCGTCCACACCCCCGCCCACGCGAGGTAGCGCTGGTCGCCCGCGCCGATCAGCACGCCGTCCAGCACGAACACCACCCCGCACACCGGCTGGAACAGCGCCACCGGCCACAACACGGCCAGCAGCAGCCCGGTGACCGCGGGATCGGCGTCGAACAGCCCGGGGAGCAGCGGCCGCGCCGCGAGCACGAGCCCGCCGAGCACGATGCCCGACCCGATTCCCCACTGGACCATGCGCCTGGTGGCGTCCCTGGTGGCGGCGACGTCGCCGGCGCCGAGCGAACGCCCCGTGATGGCCTGCCCGGCGATGGCGATGGCGTCGAGGGCGAAGGCGAGCAGCGTCCAGACCTGGGTGGCGATGGCGAACGCGGCCAGCTCGGCCTGGCCCATCCTGGTGGCGACCATGGTGGCCACCAGCAGTACCGCCCGCAGGCACAGCGTACGGATGAGCAGCGCGAACCCCGCAGTGCCCGCCTGCCTGAGCCCTTCGCGGCGGGGCGTCAGCGCCGTGCCGAGCCGCCGCGCCCCTCTGACCACCACGACGAGGTAGACGGCGGCGCCCAGCGTCTGCGCCAGCACCGTGCCCCAGGCCGATCCGGCGATGCCCCACCCCAGGCCCAGCACGAACCACGCGTTGAGCGCCGCGTTCAGCGCGAACGAGCCCACGGCCACCACCAGCGGCGTCACCGTGTCCTGCAGCCCGCGCAGCACGCCGGTACCCGCCAGCACGACCAGCATCCCGGGCGCGCCGAGCAGGCTGATCCGCAGGTACGTCACCGCCTGCGCGCTCTGCTCCTGTGCCGCCCCGAACACCTCCACGATGGCCGGCGCGAGCGGCCAGCACACGGCGATGAGCGCCACGCCGATGCCTAGCGCCAGCCAGATCCCGTCCACGCCGCTGCGCATGGCCCGATCGTGGTTGCCGGCGCCGCTCTGGCGCGCCACGGAGGCCGTGGTGCCGTACGCGAGGAACACGCAGAGGTTGACCAGCGTGGTGAGGACCGCGCCCGCCACCCCCAGCGCGCCCACCGCCGTGGTGCCCAGGCCGTGTCCCACGATGGCGTAGTCGGCCAGCAGGAACAGCGGTTCGGCGACCAGTGCGCCGAACGCGGGCACGGCCAGCCGCAGAATCTCCCGGTCTCTGGTGGTAATGGGCATTGCTCCATTATGGCCCTTACACGGCATGTCGGGAAAACTTTCTTCCCTCCACAGTCGGTGGACAGTGTTTGTGCAGGTCGGGGCGGCTTCGGTGGAGACGTGAAAGAGTTATCCACAGTCACGTCCACAGGCCTTTCACAGGCTGGGGGCGTTAGTGCACAGCTTGACCACAACGTTGTCCACAGGCCACGTTGCCGACTGACCGCGACTCCGAGAAACTGTCAGACCGGTCGACTACAAGTGGGGGTGGTGCGACCGCCTGCGAGGTTGAGGGGGCGCGATGAGCATCGACGAAGAGACCGGTGGCGCAGGCCCAGGTTTCGAGCGCACCCCGCCGCACAACATCGACGCGGAGCAGTCGGTGCTGGGCGGCATGCTCCTGTCGAAGGACGCCATCGCCGACGTCGTCGAGATCCTGCGTTCCGACGACTTCTACCGTCCCGCGCACCAGATGGTCTACGACGTCATCACCGACCTCTACGGCCGGGGCGAGCCGGCCGACGCCGTCACCGTCTTCGACGAGCTGCAAAAACGCGGCGAGATGGCCAGGGTCGGCGGCGCCGCCTACCTTCACACGCTCACGGCCGTCGTCCCCACCGCCGCCAACGCCGGCTACTACGCGAAGATCGTCCGGGAGCAGGCGATCCTGCGCCGCCTCATCGAGGCCGGCACCCGCATCGTCTCCTACGGCTTCGGCGGCCAGAACGAAGAGGTCGACGACCTCGTCGACCGCGCCCAGGCCGAGATCTACAAGGTCACCGAGCGCCGCACGTCGGAGGACTACGCGCCGCTGGCCGACATCATGCCCGGCGCGCTCGACGAGCTGGAGGCCATCGGCAGCCGCGGCGGCCAGATGGTCGGCGTGCCCACCGGCTTCCAGGACCTCGACCAGCTCACCAACGGCCTCCACCCCGGGCAGATGATCGTCGTGGCCGCCCGCCCGGCCATCGGAAAGGCGCTCGCGCTCGACACCCCGCTGCCCACGCCTACGGGCTGGACGACGATGGGTGAGGTCAAGGTCGGCGATCAGCTGATCGGAGCCGACGGATGCCCGACGCGGGTGGTCGCCGCAACGGACATCATCTACGCCCGGCCGTGCTATGAGGTGGAGTTCGGCGACGGCACCGTGATCGTCGCGGACGCGCAGCATCAGTGGCGCACCACCACCCGTGCGTCCAGGCGGGCCGCGCACGCCGGCCGCGCTCTCTACTGGTCCGACGCAGCGGTGCGGCGGGTGGAAGAAGCTTGCCGGTCGGCTTGTACCGAGGCTGACAAGCCGGTCACTCACCGCGAGGCGCTTGCGCTCGTGGGGGAGGAATTCCGCCATGTCCTGCACACGGTGCAGAAGGAGATCCGGTGCGTCGGCAAGATTCCTGCCCGCGTGGGTGGGCCGATCCGCACCGACTACGTACGACACCTCCCGGCCTATCCGGCGGCGCAGCTTTTCGGAGCCCTCTATGCGCGGGTCACGACGCCGAAGAACGCAGCCCTGACGGCAGAGAGCGTGGTCACCACTGAGGAGCTCGCGGCTTCCTTGCGCTGTGCGTCTGACAACCGGCCCAACCACGCGGTGGCGGTCGCGGCGCCCTTCGACCTCGCGCCACAGGAGGTGCCGCTGCCGCCGTACGCGCTCGGAGTCTGGCTCGGTGACGGCGAGAGCGCGGCGGCACGCTTCACCACGACCGACCCGGAGATCATCGCCACTCTGAGGGCCGAAGGGCTGCGCATCACGCGAGCGGGCTCCACCATCACCTATCGCATGAGTCTTCCCGAGCCGGGGCCCGTCGGCGTCCGTGCCTGCGTGGTGTGCGGTTCCACGTTCGTTCCGCGGACTGCCGAGGTGCGCACGTGCGGCCGCACCTGTGGAGGCGAGGCGCGATTCGTCTCAGCGCCCGTGGTGGCACCGACGTGTTCTGATTGTGATCGGCCTACGAGCGGCCTGCGACGTTGTCAGGAGTGCCACAGGAGTCATGGCACCGTTCAGGGCATCCTGCGTACGCTCGGAGTCCTCCGTGACAAGCACATCCCGCGGGTCTACCTGCGTGGGTCGGAGCAGCAGAGGCGTGAACTGCTGGCCGGCCTGCTCGACACTGACGGTTATGTCAGCGCAGCCGGGCAGATCCAGCTCGCGCTGACGAACCGAAGGCTCGCCCATGACGCCCTCGAGCTCATCCTGAGCCTCGGCTATAAGGCCACCATGCGGACGAAGCCGGTCAAGGGCAGGACCGAGGACTCCTCCACCTACTACATGATCAACTTCACCACTTCTGACAAGGTCTTCCGGCTGTCCCGCAAGGCGTCCAGGCAGGTCGGCGCGGCACACCCGACCACGCTGGTCCGCTACATCGTCGACGTCCGCCCTGTCCCATCGCGCCCCGTCCGATGTGTTGAAGTGGACAACGCCGACCACATGTACCTTGCGAGCAGATCATGTATACCGACGCACAACAGCACGCTCGGTCTGGACTTCGCCCGGTCTGCAGCTATTAAGCATGGGATGACCACGGTCATCTTCTCGCTGGAGATGTCCCGCAACGAGATCACCATGCGTCTGCTGTCCGCCGAGGCCCGCGTGGCGCTGCACGCCATGCGCTCCGGCATGATGGGCGACGACGACTGGACCCGTCTGGCCCGCCGCATGAGCGAGGTGGCGGAGGCGCCGTTGTTCATCGACGACTCGCCCAACATGTCGATGATGGAGATCCGGGCCAAGTGCCGGCGGCTCAAGCAGCGTAACGACCTGAGGTTCGTGGTCATCGACTACCTCCAGCTGATGAGCTCGCCGAAGAGGGTCGAGAGCCGCCAGAACGAGGTCTCCGAGATCTCCCGTGCCATCAAGCTGCTGGCCAAGGAGCTGGAGGTCCCCGTCATCGCGATCTCCCAGCTCAACCGAGGCCCCGAACAACGCACCGACAAACGCCCTCAAGTGAGCGATCTGCGCGAAAGTGGTTCTATCGAGCAGGATGCCGACATGGTGATCCTTCTGCACCGGGAAGACGCCTACGAACGCGAGTCGCCCAGGGCGGGCGAGGCCGACCTGATCGTGGCCAAGCACCGTAACGGCCCCACCGCCACCGTGACGGTGGCGTTCCAGGGCCACTACAGCCGGTTCGTCGACATGGCCCAGCACTAGCGACCCGCCAGTGGCCGCGCGGCCGGGCCGGCGCGGCCGTCAGCCGGTCTTCGCGGCGAAGGGGCCGCCGTCGCCGAAGACGAGCCGCGCGAAGTTCTCGCCGATGCGGCGGTGCGCCGCGGGATCGGGGTGGACCTCGTCGGGCAGGGGGAACTCGGCGTGGTCGTTCTCGCCGTAGAGGGCACGGCCGTCGAGGTAGTGCAGGTTCGGGTCGTCGGCCGTACGTTGGTCGACGATCCGCGCGAGTTCGTCGCGGACGATGTTCAGGGTCAGGCGCCCGGCGGCGCGCTCGGCCGGGTCGCCCGTGGCCTTGAATCGCAGGGTCACGCCGTCGTAGTCGGGCGCGAGCGGGCCGGGGGTGTCCTCCTGCACCGGGCACAGGATGGGGGAGACGACCAGGAGCGGAGTGGTCGGATGCCCTTCGCGGATGGTGTCCAGGAAGCCGTGGACCGCGGGGGTGAAGGCGCGCAGCCGCATCACGTCGCCGTTGACGACATTGATGCCGAGCTTGACGCTGATCAGGTCGGCGGAGGTGTCGCGCATCGCGCGGGCGGTGAACGGGTCGAGCAGCGCGCTGCCACCGAACCCCAGGTTGACCAGCTCCGCTTCGCCCTGGGCGGCCGCCAGGGCAGGCCAGGTCGCGGTCGGGTGGGTGGCGTTCGAGCCGTGGCTGATGGAACTGCCGTGGTGCAGCCACACCCTGCGCCCGCTGTCTCGCGCCGGCTCGACCGGGGCGTCGGTGCGCAGGGCGATCAGCTCGGTGACCTCCGTGTGCGGGAGCCAGATCTCGATGTCCTTGTCGCCCGCCGGCAGATCGGTGAACCGGGCGGTGCCGGCCGGCCCCTCGCGCACCTCGGCCGACTGGGTGACCATGTCGGTGATCGTACGGACCCGGCCGCACGCCACGGTGGCCTGGGCGGCGAGCCGGCCGTCGGCCAGCAGGTCGTAGACGCCGTCGGCCGGGGGCGGGAAACCCTGGAAGACCCGCTTGGTGGGTAGGGTGTCCAGCTCGATCGCGGTGGCGCGGGTGCGGAAGGCCAGCCGTACGCCGGAGGGCTGGGCCTCGGCCGTGGCCAGCCGGTCGTCGGGGATCTGCCGGCGTGCCCACGCGGTCAGCCGATGCGGCAGCAGGCCGTGCGGGGTCGTCTCCACGTCGAGTGCGCCGCGCAACAGCTCCGCGGTGACAGGCGTGGTGATCAGGTCGTGTCGGGTGGTCATGGTCTCCGCCTGTCGGTAGAGGTGGTCAAGATGGTCATCGGCTACGGTCCGCGGACAGGCTCCGTAGGAGGAGGTCGAGGGAGTCCACAACCCAGGCCCAGGATTCCTGCGGGTCGACGGGAGTGTGGCTGAAGCCTCCGGCCTCCTCCAGGCTGACGTAGCCGTGGAAGACGCTGCCCAGCATCCGGACCGCGTGCGTCTGGTCCGGCTCGCTCAGGTCGTAGCCGCGCAGGATCGCCCGCGTCATCTGCGAGTGGCGTACGCCGGCGCCGGCGGCCGCCGTCTCCGGGTCGAGCCGGAGCCGGGCGGCGGCGTAGCGGCCGGGGTGCTCGCGGGCGTAGTCACGGTAGGCGTCGGCGAACGCGGCCAGGGCGTCCTTGCCGGCCCGTCCGGCCAGGGCGGCGGCCACCCGGTCGGCGAGCTCCTCCAGGGCGAACAGGGCGATCCTGGTCTTGAGGTCGTGGGAGCCCTTCAGGTGCGAGTAGAGGCTCGCGACCTTGACGTCGAACCGCCGGGCCAGCGCCGAAACGGTCACCTGGTCGAAGCCGACCTCGTCGGCCAGCTCCGCCCCCGCCCGGGTCAGCCGTTCGGGGGTCAGCCCTGCTCTCACCATAAGCTTCCTCCTGTTAGCCGACAACCATAAGGCATGGGCCTAAAGGTTTTAGGCAATGGTGTGACCAAGCAGACAGCGGTCACCGGAATGGCGCCTGATCGCTCCGGTGCTTCACCGGTGGAGCTTCGGTGCTCTGCCGAAGAGCGAAGGGAAGAACGCCATGACCATCCTCGTCGCCTACGACGGCTCGGCCGACGCGCGCGCCGCCATCGAGTTCGCGGCCAAGCACCTGACCGCCGAGCCTGCCGTCGTCGTCACGGTGTGGGAGCCGCTGCTCGTACAGATCAGGAGGTTTCCGCTGGCCGCGGCGGCGTTCGACGCGGGAGCCGAGGACGAGGCTCACGCGCAGGCCGAGCAGCACGCCAGGGAGGGGGCGGAGCTCGCGATCGCGGGCGGGATGTCCGACGTCACCTACCGGGCGGTGGCCGACAACGAGTCGATCTGGAAGAAGATCGTGGACGTGGCGGACGAGGTCGACGCCTCGCTCGTCGTCACCGGCTCGCGCGGCCTGGCAGGGGTCAGGTCGGTGCTGCTCGGCAGCGTCTCCAACCACGTGCTGCACCACGCGGGCCGGCCCACGCTCATCGTCCCGCCGGTCCCGCCGCAGAAGGACCCGTCGTAGGGGCTCAGGGCACCTCGGCCGGCGGGACGCAGCAGGACGGGTGCGGAGGGCACAGCCGGGTGTCGATGCGCCGCGCGCCCGGCCCCTCGTCGCCGAGCCGATCGTACGGGTTGGCCACCGGGCACCGGTCCAGCGACAGGCAGCCGCACCCGATGCAGTCGGTGAGGTCGTCGCGCAGCCGCTGGAGCTGCTCGATGCGGTCGTCGAGCTCGCCCCGCCAGGCGGCCGACAATTGGGCCCAGTCGTCGCGGGTGGGGGTGCGTTCGTCGGGCAGCCGGCTGAGGGCGTCCTTGATGGTCTTCAAGGGGATGCCGATGCGCTGCGCCAGCCGGATGAAAGCGACCCTGCGCAGGCTGTCGCGGGTGTAGCGGCGCTGGTTGCCGGCCGTGCGGCGGCTCGTGATCAGGCCCTTGGCCTCATAGAAGTGCAGGGCCGAGACGGCGACGCCGCTGCGTTCGGCGAGCTGGCCCACGGTGAGCTCTCGTGTGTTCCAGGCGACCTTGGTCATACCTGGAGCTTACTTGAGGGTCCGTTCGAAGAGCGTCTCCAGGACGACGACCGTCTGGGTGCCGGTCACCCCGTCCACCTGGAAGACCCGGCGCAGGAGGTCCTGCAGTTCCTTGGGTCCGCTCGTACGCACCTTGAGCAGCACCGACGCGGGACCCGCGATGACGTGCGCCTCCTCGATCTCCGGGATCGCGGCCAGCCGGTCACCGCTGTCGCCCATCCAGGTGCTGCCGTCGACCAGCACGTATGCGGTCACCGCGCGCCCCATCGCCTCCTGGTCGACCTCGATCGTGGTGCGCCTGATGACGCCGCGCTCGCGCAACTTGCGCACCCGCTCGTGCGCGGCGCCGCTGGACAACCCCACCGCCTTGCCGAGCATCGCGTACGACCGCGTCGCGTCGTCCTGGAGCAGCCCGATCAGCATTCTGTCTATATCGTCCACAGCAGGATGATATCTCGCACTTTGCCCTAAGCTCCGAACTCCGTATGGTGGATGCCATGATGGACACGATCCCCACTGAGTTCGACGTGCTCGACGAGCGGTTCGCCGCGGTCAACGGAGACGACAGGGTCGAACGCCTCCACACCGGCACCCGCTGGGCGGAGGGCCCGGTCTACTTCCCGGCCGGCCGGTTCCTCGTCTGGAGCGACATCCCCAACGACCGCATGCTGCGCTGGGACGAGACGACCGGCGTGGTCGGCACCTTCCGGCAGCCGGCCGGCTACTCCAACGGCAACACCCTCGACCGCGAGGGCCGGATGATCACCTGCGAGCACGGCAACCGCCGGGTCACCCGCACCGAGCACGACGGCTCGATCACGGTGATCGCCGACCGCTGGCAGGGCAGGCGGTTCAACAGCCCCAACGACGCGGTGGTGCGCTCCGACGGCTCCATCTGGTTCACCGACCCGCCGTACGGCATCCTCAGCGACTACGAGGGCCACGCGGCCGAGCAGGAGATCGACGGCTGCCACGTCTACCGCGCCGACCCGGTGACGGGCGAGGTCCGCGTCGTGGCCGACGACTTCGTACGGCCCAACGGCCTGGCCTTCTCGCCGGACGAGAGCCTGCTGTACATCGCCGACACGCGGGCCAGGCACCTGCGGGTGTTCGACGTACGCGAGGACGGTTCTCTCGCGGGCGGCAAGGTGTTCGCCGAGGGCACCGAGAGCGACAACTACGACGGCATCCGGCTCGACCACACCGGCCGCGTCTGGACCGCGGCCGGCAAGGCGGTGCTCTGCTACGACCCCGACGGCACGCTGATCGGCCGGCTCAGGCTGCCGGAGTTCACCGCCAACCTGGTGTTCGGCGGGCCCAAGCGCAACCGCCTGTTCATCACGGCCTCGACCTCGCTCTACTCGCTGATGACCAGCGTGACCGGCGCGCTTCCCGTGTGGGCCGCGCGCTAGCCTCACTCCCACCGGAAGAGCCATACGGCCAGACCACCGAAGATCACCAGCCCGGCGGCGACCACCGCGAGGTGCCCGAGCTCGGGAGACTGCCCGGCCCAGGCGTCCTTGAGCGCCTGGGCGAACGGCCCCGCCACGGAGAAGTCGCTGACGGCGCGCAGCGCGTCCGGCATGACGTCGCGCGGCACCCACATCCCGCCCAGGAACATCAGCGGGAACATGACCACGGTCCCGATGCCGGGCGCGGTCTTGCCGTTCGGCGCGAGCGCGGCGATCACCAGCCCGATGGCCAGCAGCGCGGCGCTGCCCAGCAGGAACACGAGCACGAAGACCACCGGCCGCCCCGGCAGCGGCGCGCCGAACACCACGGTGGCGGCCAGGATGAGCAGGGCCGCGGACACCACGCCGACGACCAGGTTGATCAGCAGTTGCACGCCGAGCAGCCGCGCGGGATGCACGGGCGTGGTGGACATCCGCCGGAGCACCCCCCGTTCGCGGTACGTGGTGAGCACCGCGGGCACGATGCTGCAGGAGAGCGTGAGCAACGCCAGCAGCGTCATCATGGTGGGCAGCTGGGCGTCCACCATGCGCTCGCCCGACTCTCCGGCCTGCGTCATGACCGGGATGCTGAGGCCCAGCACGAGCAGCAGCCCGACCGGCAGCCCGATCGTGAACAACAACGACGGCCAGTCACGCAAATAGAGCCTGGTCTCCAGGACCAATATCTTCGTCATGAGAGTTTCCTTCCGGTGAGCGCGAGGAACGCGTCGTCGAGCGTGGCCCGCTCGATGCGCAGGTCTCCGGGTACGATCTGCTCCCGGGCGAGCGCCAGGGTGACGGTGGGGGCGAGGTTGCCCGAGCCGGTCACCACGACCTGGTCGCCGCTCCTGGTGACGTCGCGCACCTCGGACAGGGCGAGCAGCACGGCGTCGTCGACGGGCGCGGACGGCCGGAACGTCACCCGCTGCTCGTCGCCCACCTGCGCGATGAGCCCCGACGGCGTGTCGATGGCGGCCACCTTGCCGGCGTCGATGAGCGCGAGCCGGTCGCAGAGGCGTTCGGCCTCCTCCATGAAGTGCGTGACGAGCACGATCGTCACCCCGGATGCGCGTACCTGCTCGACCAGCTCCCAGGTGTCCCTGCGGGCCTGCGGGTCGAGCCCGGTGGTCAGCTCGTCCAGCACCGCCACGCGCGGCCTGCCGACCAGTGCGAGCGCGACCGACAGCCGCTGGCGCTGCCCGCCGGAGAGCTTCTTGAACATGGTGTCGCGCTTGCCGCCGAGCCCGACCCGCTCGATCAGCTCGGACCAGTCGGCGGGGTCGGGGTAGAAGGAGGCGTACAGGTCCATGGCCTCCGACACCGTGATCTTCTCCGGCAGCTCGGCGCTCTGCAGCTGCATGCCCAGCACCTGACGCAGCTCGTCCCGGTCGCGCCGGGGGTCGAGCCCGGCCACCTGTACGGTGCCGCCGTCCGGCACCCGCAGGCCCGCGACGCACTCCACGGTCGTGGTCTTTCCCGCGCCGTTCGGGCCGAGGATGCCGAAGATCTCGCCCTCCGCCACCTCGAAGGACACGTCCTCGACCGCCACGTGGTTCGGATACTGCTTGCGCAGGTTCCTGACCTCGATGATTTTCATGTCATCGACGCTAGAAAGCCGGCGGGCGCGGGAGAATCCGGGTGGATGCCCGCCAAGGGTGTACTTAGATGCAGTGACCGTGGCGCACCGTTGCCGCAGACTAGAGGCATGCTTCGCAGCTTCGGCCGGATTCTGGTGCTCCTCGCTCTCCTCGTCCTCGAGGTGCCCGCGATCCCTCTGACCGGGCTCATGCTGCTGCTGACGTTCGGCCTGGGCATGGTCTTCCTGCTCCCGTGGCAGGTGATGATGGTCCGGCGCCTGGCGGAGCTGAACCGCCGGCTGATGCGCAGATGGACGGACATCGAGATCGAGCCCCCGTACCTGCCGGAACCGCCACCCCCGGTGCCGCAGGCGGACGGCATGTACCGCTCCGACCGCACCCTCTACAAGACCCCGCGGATCCCGGCGTGGAACAACCGGTGGAAGTGGCTGCTCACCGATCCGGGCTCGTGGCGTGACCTGCTCTGGCTGGTGCTCGACGTGGTGGTGAAGCCGCTGCTGGTGCCGCTGTTCGTCGTGCTTCCCGCACGCGGGCTGCGCCTGTACGCGCAGTGGAGCGAGCTGCTGCTCGGCGCGACCGCCGCCAGCCGCCTGGCGGGCCAGGTCAGCCACCTCAAGCGCACCCGTAACCTGGCCAACGACTCCAAGGCGGCCGAGATGCGCAGGATCGAGCGCGACCTGCACGACGGCACGCAGGCCAGGCTGGTGGCCATCGGCATGACGCTGGGCGCCGTCGAGCAGCTCGTCGACCAGGACCCCAAGGCGGCCAAGGCGCTGCTGGCCAAGGCCAGGGACGCCTCCTCCGAGACGCTGACGGAGCTGCGCCGGGTCATCCGGGGCATCCATCCGCCGGTGCTGGCCGAGCGCGGGCTGGCCGACGCCGTCCGCGCGCTCGCCATGGACAGCCCGATGGACGTCACCGTCGACGTCGACCTGCCGCACCGGCCCGACCCGCCGGTGGAGGCCGCGGTCTACTTCGCGGTCAGCGAGCTGCTCTCCAATGCGGCGCGGCACGGCGACGCCCGCAGGGCGACGGTCGACATCAGCGCCAACGGCGCTCACCTGCGCGTCTCGGTCACCGACGACGGCATGGGCGGGGCCGACCCGTCGAAGGGCACCGGCCTGTCGGGCATCGAACGGCGCCTGGCCGCCTTCGACGGCGTGCTCGCCCTCAACAGCCCGCCGGGCGGGCCCACCACCGTGACGATGGAGATGCCCCGGGTGCTGCCCGAGCACTGGGCGGGCGACCTGAACAAGCTGCCGCGCTGGAAGACGGTGGCGGTCGTCATGTTGTGGGCGACGGCCTGGTGCCCGACGATGCCGCAGGGGGTCGTGGCGGGCGTCATGAAAGTCCTGGAGGTCGAGCAGAAGTCCTGGTTCCTCGCGCTCTACCTGCCCGAGATCTGGCAGTGGCCCACCATCGTGGGCATGATCACGTTGGGCCTCATCATGCACGTCCTGGCCATCCGGATCCCGGCCGCCCACAACCGCGAGCGCTTGCTCACCGGCAAGCCGGCGGCCAAGGTGTTGTGCTGATGACAAACCGTGTTCTCGTCGCCGAAGACCTCTACCTGCTCAGAGACGGGCTGGTCCACCTGCTCCAAGCCCACGGCTTCATGGTCGTCGCAGCCGTGGAGAGCGGGCCCGAGCTGCTCAAGGGCCTGGTGGAGCTGCGCCCCGACGTCTCCATCGTCGATGTACGCCTGCCGCCCACGTTCACCGACGAGGGCCTGAAGGCCGCCCTCGCGGCCAGGGAGAAGGTGCCCGGCCTGCCGATCCTGGTGCTGTCCCAGCACGTCGAGCAGCTCTACGCCCGCGAACTGCTCGCCGACGGCTCGGGCGGGATCGGCTATCTGCTGAAGGACCGCGTCTTCAACGCCGAGCAGTTCATCGACGCCGTACACCGGGTCGCCGCGGGCGGCACGGCCATGGACCCCGAGGTGATCGCCAAGCTGCTGGCCAGCAACGCCAGGGACGAGCCGCTGGCCGCGCTGACGCCCCGCGAGCGGGAGGTGCTGGAGGCCATGGCGGAGGGCCGGTCCAACGCGGCCATCTCCCAGCGCCTCTATCTCAGCGAGAGCGCCGTGGCCAAGCACACGGCCTCCATCTTCGGCAAGCTCGGCCTCGCGCCGTCCGACGACGACAACCGGCGGGTGCTGGCCGTGCTCGCCTACCTGAACAGCCGCTAGCCTCGCCGCCCGCCCCGAGTTGTCGGTCGCAGCGACTATTTTCATAGGGGCAGGCGACGAAGAGGTGGTAACAGGTGAAGATCCGGGTTAACCGCGATGTTTTGGCAGATGCGGTGGCGTGGGCTGCCCGAGTCCTGCCCAGCCGCCCTGTGGTGCCCGTCCTGTCCGGGCTGTTGCTGGAGGCGGGCGACGAGCTCACCCTGTCCGCGTTCGACTACGACGTCTCCGCGCGGGCCGCGATCGACGCCGACGTGGCCGAGACGGGCAGCGTGCTGATCCCCGGCCGGCTGCTGGCCGAGATCAGCCGGAGCCTGCCCGCCGACGACGTGGAGATCGTCACCGAAGGCGCAGAGGCGGTCCTGACGTGCGGCAGCGCCGAGTTCGGGCTGATCACGATGCCGGTCGAGGACTTCCCGACCATGCCGGCCATGCCGCCGAGCGTCGGAGCGATCGGGGGCGGCGTGTTCGCCGCGGCCGTGGGCCAGGTCGCCCCCGCGGCCAGTCGTGACGACACGCTGCCCATGCTCACCGGCATCAGGGTCGACATCGAGGGCGAGTCGGTGGCGATGGCGGCGACCGACCGCTACCGCATCGCCGCCCGCGACTTCACCTGGCGCCCCGTCACCGCCGACGTCGCCGTCTCCGCCATGGTGCCGGCCAAGGTGCTGGTCGAGGTGGCCAAGTCGCTGCGCGGCGGCGAGGTGTCGGTCGCGATGGGCGACGGGGTCGCCGGGTTCGAGAGCGTCGGCCGCAGCACGACCGTGCGCCTGCTCGACGAGCAGTTCATCGACTACCGCGCGCGGCTGACCAACGACTGGTCGATCAGGGCCGACGTGGCGGTGGCGCCGTTCGTCAACGCCATCAAGCGGGTCGCCCTGGTCGCCGAACGCAACACCGCGATCCGGTTGTCGTTCAGCCAGGGCCAGGTCCTCATCCAGGCCGGCGGGGGCGACATCGGCCGCGGCACCGAGGTGGTCGAGTGCGAGCTGCGCGGCGACGACATCCAGATCGCCTTCCAGTCGCAGTTTCTGCTCGACGGGCTGACCGGCATCGAGAGCGAGCTGGCGCGCATCAACATGGAGTCGCCCACCAGGCCCGCCCTCATCCAGGACGTGCCCGGCGACGCCGAGCCCGTCTTCCGCTACCTCGTCATGTCGCTGCGCCAGTCATGACTCGGTGAGGGCGATGAGGATGTGCTCCATGCAGGCGTGCCCCGCCCGCTCGGCGGCCGAGGCGTCGCCGGCGGCGATGGCCCTGGCGATCGCGTCGTGGGGGATGTAGCTCTTGTTCAGCGACGTGCCCGCGGCCGTGATGCTGGCCCGCAGGGCCGCCGAGAAGTCCTCGTAGAGGTCGATCAGCACCAGGTTGTGGGTCGCGTGCGCGACCGCCATGTGGAAGGCCAGGTCGGCCTCGACGAAATGGTCGGGGTCGTCCAGCTCCCAGGCCCGGTCGCGCTCGGCCAGCGCCGCCTCGATGTGCTGGATGTCCTCGTCGGTCCGCCGGGTGGCGGCCAGGCGCGCCGACTCGACCTCGAGCGCGCGGCGCACCTCGAAGATCTCGAGCTGCTCGGCCTGGCGCAACCGCCGCAACATCGCGCCGGACAACTCGCTCGTGGCCCGGACGTACGTGCCGTCGCCCTGGCGGCATTCGAGCAGCCCGGCGTGCGTGAGCGCGCGTACGGCCTCCCGAACGGTGTTGCGGCCCACACCGAGCTGCTCGGCGAGCACCGTCTCGGTGGGGATCTTGCCGTTCATCGGCCACGTCCCTGAGGTGATCTGCTCCTTGAGCTGGTCGATCACCTGGTCGACGAGCGAAGCCCGCTGCGCCGTACGCAGACTCACAGTCCGCCTCCTCCGGGAAAGCCAATCATCCTATGAGTGAATGACTGGTAGACCCTAATTATTCCAGACTCGAAAAGCCAAATCTGGAGCCCCCGGAGGTTTCAGCGGGAAACACTGGTGTCGACCGTCACCCCCGCCATGGCGGAGCGTACCCCAGCCGACTCGAGAGCCTTGCGGTAGGCCGCCGTCTGCTGGGTCACGGACCCGGTCCTGCCGTAGAGGTCGCCCAGCTCGCGCCAGCAGCGCGCGGCCGGCCGGTCGGAGCCGAACGCCGGCCGGTCGAGCCCGGCCAGCAGCTCCTGCGCGCTGCGCAGGTGGGCCGCGGCGTCGCCGTCGAGCTCAAGGGCGACGGTGGCCAGCACGAGGTGCGCCTCGGCGGGAGTCGTGCCGCGACGGTCGTCGGAGAGCCCGAGGGCCGTCGTGGCGAGCTCTCCTGCCCGCGCCGCGTCGCCGGCCCGCAAGCGCACCCGCGCGTGCACGATGAGGCTCTCGCCGTGCTCGCGGGTGGTGGCGGGGAAGACCTCGAACGCCTCGGAGGCGGCCGTGACGAGCCGCTCGGCCTCGGCGATGTCGGCCGTGGGCAGCCGCGACCAGTGCATGGCGGCCCGGGCGAGCTGCAGCGCCAGACGGGTCTCGCGCCCTGCCATGATCGCGTCATCGGCGAGGCGTACGGCCAGCGCGGAGTCCTCGCCCGCGGCGGCGGCCGAGCTGGCCTCCCACAGCGACCTGATCTCTCCGGAACGGTCCACAACCCGAGGGACGCCGGTCAGATCGAGCACGTCTTTCACGTAGTCGAGCTCGGGGGAGTGGCTCTCGTGCTCGCTGCGCGCCTCCACCAGCGCGGTGGCCAGGTCGATGGCGACCTCACCCTGCGTGATGGACAGCCGCCTGGCCTGCCGCAGCGCGGAGACGGCCAGGTCGTGGGCGCGCAGCCGGTCGCCGGCCCGCTGGTAGCAGCGGCTCAGCGAGATGGCGAGCGGGAGGTCGGCCAGCCGTTCGGGATGGGCCGAGGCCTCCCTGCGCAGGCGCTCGAACGCCTCGACGGCCTGGCCGAGCCGGCCCTGCGCCTCAAGAGCGCGCGCCCTGCCGAAGCGGGCGTGCGCGGTCAGCATGGCGTTCTCCTCGTCGGCCGCCTTCACGATCTCCGTGAAACGATCGGCGGCGGTGGACGGGTCGCCGTGCTGCAACTCCAGCTCGGCGTGGCGCAGTCCCAGCTCGGTGTCGATCCGCTGACGGGGCTCGATCCCGTGCAGCAGGAACTCGGTCGTGCAGCCGAGTCGCTCGGCGAGCAGCCGGGCCACGACAGGAGTCGGCGTGCGCTTGCCCGACTCGATGAGCGAGACATAACTGTCAGACAGGTCGGGCCCGGCCAGCTGGGCCTGGGACATCCGCCTGTTCAGCCGCAGTCCTCGGACGCGGTCACCGATGGTTCCCTGACTCGGCATCTCATCTCTCAAGGCGGGGAAGGGTCAACAACACGCAATGATTGCATGAAGTAGCCGAATCGGGTATCCCCACGTGAAGAATTCCCCGCAGGGAGATTAATCGTCGCCGTCGTCCTTGCCCGGGAAAAGCATCTGGCAGACCTCGAGGTACAAGGTCTCCGGATACGGAATGTACTCGACTGTTGACAGAGCCTGGTCCTGACCGGCCGACTCGAGGATGAACTCACCGTAACCGAGCATGCGCCCAAGCAGAGATCTTTGGAAGCTCATGTCGGTGACCTTGCCCAACGGCATCATCGCGACCTTGCGGGTGATGAGCCCGGTGGTCAGCAACATTCGCGTGGACGTCACCACAAAGTAATCGACCGACCACTCCGCCACTTTCCACACGAAGCGGATCAGCAGCAGGAGCCACAGCCACCAGACGACGACCAGCGCCGTGCCACCCGCTCCGGCGCCGCCGAAGAAGCTGCTGAGCAGTCCGGCGACAATCAGGCCGCCGAAGACCTCGGCGACCGGACGGAGCAGGATGGCAGGGTGCCGCCGCACCATGAGGACCTGTTGTTCGTGGGGGAGAAGGTAGCGGTTGACCGACGACGGAGCGGAGTCCCCGTGGGTCACAAGTCTCATGCGAGGCTGTTCACGAATTGAGCCAGCGAGTCGGCCGCGTTGAACACCGTGTCGAACGCTCCTCTCACCGCGTCCGCGGCGTCAGCTGGTCGCGCGAACAGGTAGTACGCAACAAATGCGATACCACCGTATGTGAGGACTTTTTTGACCTGCACTGTCGCCTCCGTGCCACTTACCCACTCCACCCACCGTCTACATTACCCACCCGGGTGCCGGGGTAAAGGTAACTTGGTGGGTATGTTCTGATCTTGCTAACCACGTTCGCTGGCCACCAGGGCCAACACGTGAAGGTGCTTACGCGCGATGCGCTCCACGAGCCCGGGATGGGCGTAGCCGGTGACCTCCAGCGCGCCGTAGTGCGCGGCTTCGACGCAGCGCGTTACGGTGGTCGAGGAGTGGATGCCGGCGAACTCGTCGCGCAGCAGCGCCTCCACCTCCGCGTACGGAGTCGGATCGGCCTTGGTGTGATCGTTCACGAGAACACCTCGGCACCGGGCATGTCGCTCATCGTGCTCCCCCACGCGCAATGCGGAAGTTGCCTTCCTGTCTCTTCGTACCCACTCAACCACAGTATGTAACGAAGTGACGACTCCCCGTGACGGAAAAAGGACTTTTCGCGCCAGGGCTTCAGATTGCGCCGCTTCGGGGGATCAGACCACGCCGTAGAGCCGGTCGCCCGCGTCGCCGAGCCCCGGCACGATGTAGCCGTTGTCGTTGAGCCGCTCGTCGAGCGCGGCCGTCACCACGCGGATCGGCTTGCCTGAGTTGGCGAACACCTTGTCCATGTAGGCCAGGCCCTCGGGCGCGGCCAGCAGGCAGATGGCCGTGACGTCGACCGCCCCCCGCTCGAACAGGAACTGCACGGCCGCCGCCAGGGTGCCGCCCGTGGCGAGCATGGGGTCGACCACGAAGCACTGCCGCCCGGACAGGTCGTCGGGCAGGCGCGTGGCGTAGGTCTCCGCCTGCAGCGTCGACTCGTTGCGGATCATGCCGAGGAACCCGACCTCGGCCGTGGGCAGCAGCCTCGTCATGCCGTCGAGCATGCCGAGCCCGGCGCGCAGGATGGGCACGACCAGCGGGTGCGGCTTGGCCAGCCGGACGCCGTGGGCGGGGGCGACGGGCGTCTCGACGGTGACGTCGGTGACGCGCACGTCGCGGGTGGCCTCGTACGCGAGCAGTGTCACCAGCTCGTCGGCGAGCCTGCGGAACGTCGGCGAGTCGGTGCGGACATCACGCAGCGCCGTCAGTTTGTGTGCCACGAGCGGATGGTCGACGACGAGGGTTTCCATGGAGGACCACGCTATCTCGTGACGGCGGAGGTCGCAGGTCGTGCTGCGTACGGCCGCTCACCTCATCGGTTTTGATCACAATTTGGTCGGAGAGGCACACGACCGGTGGCCGACTCTGGAACGATTAGGTGTTGGTGATATCTGTCGTGTCAGAGGTCGGGTGGAGATGGCGATGACAGACGAAGACGCTCTCGACTTCGCCATCGTGGTTTATCGCGAGGACGATCGCTGGGACGCGGGGCTGCTGCCGAGCACGCTCACGTCCGATCTCAAGGGGCTGATCCACGCCCTCAGGCAGCAGCCGAGCGAGAGCAGCACGATCGGTCTCGTCGCGGTCGGCGACGAGTTCTTCGTGGCGCTGCGGGTCCTCGGCGAGCGGGTCGACGTGTTCCTTTCCGACATCGCGGCCTCGTGGGACTTCCCGCTGGCCGAGCAGGTGCTCGACTACCTCGACGTGCCCGTCCCCGACGAGGAGGAGCTCGACGAGATCCTCCAGGACGAGGAGACCGTGCTTCCCGCCGGAGATCTGTCGATCTTCGCTGATCTCGGGTTGGACGAGATGGAGCTGGGCATCCTCTCCGGCGACATTGACCTGCTGCCCGAAGACGTGTTGTCCAGCATCGCCGCCCGGCTCGGCTTCTCCGAGCCGTTCGAGCGTGCCATCGAATCGGTCTTCGGCTGACCCCCTGGAGCGCGGAACATGGCGTCCAACACCTTCTCTGCGGCTTTTGTCAGGACCTCCGATGGTTGGAGCGGCGCCGAGGTCGATCTGGACGACGCCGAGATCGTCGACGACTTCGGCGACACCGTGATGGAGACGCTGGGGCTCACGGGCGACGAGCTGGCCCTGCTCTGCGTCGAGGTCGAGGACGAATGGTTCGCCCTCGTCCGCTACCACGGCGACGACGAGCCGCGCGTCTTCCTCTCCGACGTGCACGCGGTCGCCCCCAACAGCCTGGGCGAATTGTTCGCCGAGTTCGCCGGGGTGGTTCCCGAGAAGGAGGGCAACGGCCTCGGCGTGCGCCCCGCCGGCGACTTCGAGCTGCTCAGCGACCTCGGAGTGAGCTCGGAAGAGCTGCTGGAGCTGAGCATGGAAGAGGGCATGCTGCCCGCCGACATCCTGTCGGTGATCGCCGAGCGGCTGTCGTTCTCCGACGAGCTCGACCGGTTGCGGTGACGCACGAGGAAGCCATGCGCCTCGCCCTGGCCGAAGCCGCCGCGGCGGGCGACAGGGGAGAGATCCCCGTGGGGGCCGTCGTGCTCGACCGGCACGGCGAGGTGCTGGCCGCGGCGGGCAACGACCGTGAGTCCTCCGCCGACCCGACCGCCCACGCCGAGGTGCTCGCGCTCCGGCAGGCCGCCGCCCGCCGCGGGCAGTGGCGGCTGACCGGCTGCACGCTCGTGGTGACCCTGGAACCCTGCACGATGTGCGCGGGCGCCGCGGTGCTGGCGCGGGTCGACAGGATCGTGTACGGCGCCGTCGACGAGAAGGGCGGCGCCGTGGGCTCGCTCTGGGACGTCGTACGCGATCGCCGGCTCAACCATCGGCCCGAGGTCGTCATGGGGGTTCTGGCCGCCGAGTGCTCGGCCGTACTAAAGCGGTTCTTCGCTACCCGCAGGATCCGGTAAGCTCGTTCGCGGTGGTGTCGCCTAGTGGCCGAGGGCGCACGCCTCGAAAGCGTGTGATGGGGCAACTCATCCGTGGGTTCAAATCCCACCACCACCGCCGTCCGCCCAAGGGCCTCCGGATTTCCCGGGGGCCCTTTCGCGTGTCGGCCGCGCCCCTCAGTCGGGGATCTCGAGCACCCGGGCGTGCAGGATCGACCGCTGGTGGAGCGCGGCGCGCAGCGCGCGGTGCAGGCCGTCCTCGAGATAGAGCTCGCCCTGCCACTGCACCACGTGCGGGAAGAGGTCACCGTAGAACGTGGAGTCGGCGGCGAGAAGTGAGTGCAGGTCCAGCATGGCCTTCGTGGTGATCAACGAGTCGAGCCGGACCTGCCGTGGCGGGATCTGCGCCCACTCCCGGGGCGTCAGACCGTGTTCTGGATAAGGGCGTCCGTCGCCGACAAGCTTGAAGATCACCCCCCTGATTTTAGGAGAGAATCCGATTCCTTGCGTTATCCGGGTTGCGTCGGCGCAGCTCGGCCCGCGCGTACGGGTTTTCCCAGCCCTGCTGGAAAAGGGTTTCGCGGGATGTCGTGATCGATTTTCCGGTCTCAGATGGCGCCCGAGAAGGTGTCGCACCGCTGGGGTTCGCCGCCGGCATATCCTCTGCCGAACCATTTCGCGCGCTGCCGCGAGGTGCCGTGCGTGAAGGCGTCGGGGTTCACCCGGCCCTGCGAGCGCCGCTGGATGCTGTCGTCGCCGACCGCCGCGGCCGCGTCGAGCGCCTGGTGGATGTCGGCCTTGGAGAACGGTTCGTCGTAGAAGCCGGTTCTGACCGCGTTGTGTGCCCAGACGCCCGCGTAGCAGTCGGCCTGCAGTTCCAGGCGTACGGACGCTGCCCGCGCCCGGCAGGCCCGCGCCGCCGAGGCGTTCCATGGTGCCGAGCAGGTTCTGCACGTGGTGGCCGTACTCGTGGGCGACGACGTACGCCTGGGCGAAAGGTCCGCCTTCGGCGCCGAAGTCCCGCTGGAGGGTGTCGAAGAAGGTCAGGTCGAGGTAGACCTTGTGGTCGGGCGGGCAGTAGAAGGGCCCGACGGCGGAGTCGGCCGCGCCGCAGCCGGTGCTCACCGTCCTGGAGAACAGCACGGTCCTGGCCGGCCGGTACGCCCCCTGCCCCTGCCGCCCGAACTCCGCCCGCCAGTACGACTGGATGCTGTTGACCGTGCCGACGATGCGGCAGTCCTCGGACTGGTCGGCGTCGGCGCCGGTACGGCAGCGTTCGGCCAGGTTGCCGTCCGGTGAAGGGGCCGGAGGGGCGCTCGGCGCCTGCCCTTCGCCCTGACGCCCGCTCTCGTCGCCGCCGAACGGCGAGGGGACGACACCGAACAGCAGCAGCCCCGCCACCGCCAGGGCCAGCGTCAGGCAGCCGCCGCGCCGGCCGCCGACGGGCACCATGCAGCCGCCCGGCCTGCCGCCACCGCCGCGTCGCGGGCGCGGGGCCCGTACGTCCTCGATCTGGGACGGATCGAGAGGTTTGTCGTCGTCGAACTGCATGCCACCTCCTCGCAAAGGTCATCCCCCGTAGTTTCATGAACACGCAGGGTGGTAGAGTGAGGCGATTTCTCCGGAAATGACGGGTACCCGGCAGAAATATGGCAGATATCGCGGGATAACCTGCCGACATGACGGTGGGATTGATTGGTATTGCGCTGGTTTCGCTGGGCATGGTGCTCACACCAGGCCCCAACATGGTCTATTTGATCTCACGGTCGATCACGCAGGGCCGCAGAGCCGGGCTGATCTCCCTCGCGGGGGTCGTGCTCGGCTTCACCGTCTACCTGACGGCGACCTGCCTCGGACTGACGGCCGTCTTCGCGTACGTGCCGGCCGCGTACACCGCGCTCAAGCTGGCCGGCGCCGCCTACCTGCTCTGGCTGGCATGGAACGCGGTCAGGCCCGGCGGCACGTCGGCCTTCCAGCCGCGCGACCTCCCGGTGGAGCGGCCGGCCAGGCTGTTCGGGATGGGGCTGCTGACGTGCCTGCTGAACCCCAAGATCGCCATCCTGTACCTGTCGTTGCTCCCGCAGTTCATCGACCCGTCGACGGGTCACGTACTGCTGCAGAGCCTCGCGCTCGGCTCGGTGCAGATCGTGGTCGCCACCACGGTCAACGGCCTGATCGCGATCTCGGCGGGGGCGCTGGCGGCGTTCCTGGCCGGCCGCCCCGCCTGGCTGCGCGTGCAGCGTTACATCATGGGCAGCCTGCTCGGGGGTTTCGCCGTACTCATGGCCACCGACCGCTCCAAGGCTCTCGCGCCGGCCTGAGACGCCCCCGGGGGCCGGGCGTGCGGCGCTCTGCCAGCATGCTGTCCCATGGAGGAGTACGAGCCGAGCCGGGACACGCTGGCCGCCATCGCCGCCCGGCACGGGCACACCGCCGAGTCGGTGCGCCCGGCGCCGTCCGGTGTCGCCAACCGGGCCTACCTGATCGGCGACGCCCTGGTGCTGCGGATCCCGCGCACGGGGCGGTTCCTCGCCGACCTCGTGAAAGAGGCTGCGGTCATCCCCGCCGCCCGGCGGCTCGGCGTACGGACTCCTGCTGTCGTGACATTTGATGACACCTGCACCGAGGTGGACGTGCCGTACATGGTGCTCGACCGCGTGCGGGGAGCCGATCTGGCCAGGCTCGACCTGCCCGCCCACCAGGCGGAGCAGGTCCACCGGCAGGTGGGCCGCGAGCTGGCCGGGCTGCACCGGCTCACCCCGACGCCGGACGCCGGGCTGTCCGCCGTTCCGCGGGACGAACCTCCGGGGGATCCGCGGGTGCTGGTGGACCGGCTCCTCGCCGACGGCTGGATCGACGCCGAGGCCGCCCGCTGGCTCACCGGACGGTTCGACGCGCTCGGCCCGTACGTGCCGGCCGAGCCGTCCATGGTCCTGGTGCACGGCGACATCGCCCCGCAGAACCTTCTCGCGTCGGGGGCCGCTCTGACCGGCATCGTGGACTGGGGCGACGCGCAGTGGGCCGACCCGGCGGTGGAGTTCGCCAAGATGCCGCTGAGCGCCGCCTCCGCCATGCTCGGCGGGTATTGCGAGGAGAACGGTTCCGGCGGCTGCTGGGAGGCGCGCGTGTTGTGGGTCCACCTCGCCTGGGCGCTCGGGCGCCTGGCCGACCCCGTACCGAGGCCGGGGGAGCGTCACTGGACCGCGCCTCCGGCCGGCCGCCTGCTGGGCCTGCTGCGCTTCTTCACGGCGAACCCGCCGTCGCCCTGGGCCGAGCTGATCTGACCGCAGCCGGGTCAGCGGCCCGGCCGGAAAAGGCGGCCGGTCTCACGAATACGGTGGGCCAGTCTGCGCCGGTTGCCCCAGAGATGCACACCTGCGGTGATCAGAAAGGCCACGGTCGCCGTACTGTGCCACGGTTTGGCGGCCGGTACGCCGCTCCACTGCACCAGTCCGGTGACGACCAGCGCGAGGCCGGCGATCAGCAGGGAGCCGTCCCGCACACCCACGCGCCGCACCGCCTTGTGCAGCCCTCGCCGTGACAGCGCCCGGCGGACCGTACGACTGATCCAGGCGCGCTGGTCGAACAGGTGCAGGGCGACGGCCGAGACGAGCACCAGCCCGACCAGGCTGTGCACGCTCAGGCCGCCCGGCAGGACGTCGATCAGGAACAGGTCGGCGAGCACAAGCACCAGTAGGGCGGGATATATCCAGGACAGCACAGGCTTTGCCTGCTTTGGGCTGTTTCCTGCCATCGTCACACCCTATGGGCCCTGCTGCGCACTCATCGCCGGCTCAGGATTTCGCTGGAAGGTAACCGATCAGCGGCGCATGGTCGGAGTAGCCGCTCGGACGGCCGCTGTCCGACGTGTTCGCGGTGGTGTCCATCAGCGACTGGTCGGCGTCACAGGCGGTGAAGCGCCTGCTCGTGCCGGCTTTCGCGGCGAAGATGTGGTCGCGCTTGCGGTAGACGTGCTTGCCGTTGGTCCAGGCGTGGTGGGTGACCTCGTTGCGCTTCGCGCCGCCGGCGTCGCACTCCTCGTACGTGCCGGACAGCGGCTTCAGCTCCGCCGAGCCGGGGAACAGGTTGAAGTCGCCGCCGAGCACGACGTCCAGGCCACCCGCGGACACCGCCGTCCTGATGTTCTTCACCTGCTGGGGGCGGCGCGGATCCGCCGGGTCGGCGAGCACGTGGGTGGTGCAGATCCGGGTGTCCGCCCAGCTCGCCGTGCGTACGCACAACGTCGGCAACGTCTGCTTGCTCTTTCCCGTGGGGTCGGGCGGCAGCGTCTGCGTGACCTTCGTGTCGGTGATCTGCGACTTGACCGCGATGCCCAGGCCGAGGTTGCCCGACAGCGAGCCACGGCAGTCGACACGGCCGTCGGGGCGCGCGCCGTCGGCCCTGGCGAAGGACCAGTCAGAGCCGAGGGCCGCCTTCAACAACTCGAGATGACTGTCGGAGGCGACGCCGCAGACCTCCTGGAGCAGCACCACGTTGGCCTGGTGCTCGGCCACGAGGCCGGCGATCTGCCGTACTTTCTTGCCGGGTTCATTGCGGTACGGGCAGTAGCCGGCCTCGCCACGATCCCCGCCCGCCTCGCCGCAGATGTTCCACGAGATGACGCGGAGCGGCTCCGGGGCGGCGGCGGCGGGCGTCGTCAGGAGCGGCAGGGCGAGGAGGCCGGCCGCGACCGCCCAGAGAGGTTTGGTCCGTAACATGGGGCGGCAGCGTAGAGCAGAGCGATTCAGGCCCGATTCAGGCAGAGGATGGGCGCTGCCTCCGGTCGCGTCGGCCTGCCGGCTCGGGCCGCCTGGCGACCAGGACCTCGGTCACCAGTGTCTGCTCCCACCGCCCTGCCGGGTTGTCGGTGAGCAGCGCCCGTCGCAGCGCCTCGACGAAGGCGGGCAGGCGTTCGCCGAGCCTCGCGGGCGAACTGTAGGAGTAGGAGAGCTGGAGTCCCACCAGCCCGTCCACGTCCCAGGTCAGCCTTCGGCTGAAGATGCGGGATTCCAGGCTGCTGAAGGGCGAGGCGGCCAGCAGATCGTGGTGATGTTCGCCGGTGGCGTGGAAAGAGGTGGCGGCGGTGCGGATGTCGAGGCCGAACGCATCGCATACCCGCACCTCGACCGGCTGCCACGGTTGCGAGTCGGGCTGCCACGGCTCGCCCTGCCGCTTCACCGGGCCGACGAGCGCGACCGCGCCGCCGGGCGGCAGCACCTCGCCCAGCTCGGTCAGTACGGACCTGCGGTCCATCCAGTGGAACGACCGGCCCATCACCACGTGCTCGAACGGCGGCAAGGCCCGCAGAACCGTCGAATCGCCCGGCAACCAGACGAGATTCGGAACGCCGTCGGCCAGCCGCCTGCCCTCGTCGAGCATCTCCCTCGCCGGGTCCACAGCGAGCACCGACCTGACCCGCCGCGCCAGCGGGATCGCGATCGTCCCTGGACCGCAACCGAGGTCCAGCACCCGGCTGTCCGCGCCGAGCGCTGCGGCCAGGTGGTCGATCGCAGCCCGGCCATAACCGGGACGGTATCTGGCGTAATAGGGCGCGGCGCCGCCGAACAGGTCCTCCACGCACGGCACCATAAACGAGCGTCGCAACCCCGCGGGTGCGCTGAGCACCACGGAGATCGTCGCTTGCCCGGCCCCCACGGGCTGCGTACCCTTCGCAGGTGATCGCGGCCTTAGCGCTCTTCTTCGTCGTCCTCTGCATTCCCGTGGCCCTGGTGTGCGGCTCGGTCGTCCTGGCGTCCGAGGCGGCGCGGCGGGCTCGGCTGAGACCGTGGCTGCTGTTCTGGGGCGCGGTTCTGGCGGCCGTCGGCCTCCTGACGATGGTCTTCGTCGCCTGGACGACGCGCGAAGACCGGCACTACGACGACACCGGAGCATTTCTGCTGCTCCTGGCGGCCGTCGTCGGCGGGTCGCTGCTTCTCACCGGGGCGGGGCCGTCCACTCCGTGGCTGCTGGCCCTGCTGCGGCGGCACACCGTCCGGTTGCCGCCGTCGATCCGGCTGGCCGCACGTGACCTGGCCCGTAACAGTGGCCGGACGGCTCATCCGATCGCGATCACGATGGTGACGACGGCCGTCGCCGTGACCGTCCTCATCGTCGCGGTCGCCGTGACGGCGCAGAGCAGGGCCGGGTACGATCCCGCGGCTCGCTCGGGCGCTCTCCTCGTGAATGTCCTTGCCGAAGACGCGACCGACGTACGGGCGACCATCCAGCGGGAACTTCCCGGGGTGCCCGTCGCCCAGAGAGACCTCCCCTCCCGCCGTGGAGACCTCCGCCTGAGAGCCGAGGGCGTGCGGGACGTCGCGTCATCGGGCTTCATCGGTGACCAGGCGCTCCTGCGCTATCTCACCGGCAATCCGGCCACGCCGTACGACGAGGGCACAGCCGTGGTGGTCACGCCGCATGACGTACAGGTCGACGCGGTGACGCTCACCTACGCCCTTTCCTCCGGCGAACCGTCGGAGAAGACCATTCCCGCGGTCGTGGTCAGCTCCTCCGACCCGTACGTCAACGAGGTCTTCATCCCGACGCAGGTCGTACGGGACCTGGGCCTGCGCCCGGAACCGTACGAACTGATCGTCGACCCGTCCGCCCATCGCACGACGGGGTCCGAGCAGGAGCGCATCGACCGGCGAATGGGCGAGGGAGCGAGCACCTACGTCGAGCGAGGCTTCCGGGGCTCGACCGGCTGGCTGGGCGTGGTGGCGGCGCTGATCGTCGTGGCGCTGGGCAGCGCGCTGGTCGCGGGTGGGCGGGCGGCCGCAAGGGGCCGGTCGAGACGGGTGCTGCTGCGCGCAGGCAACGGCTCGGCCCTGACCCTGCGGAGGTTCGCGGCGAGCCGCGCGGGACTGAGCATGGTGTGCGGTACGGCGCCGGGGGCGGTCGCGGGATGTGTCATCGGGTCGCTTCTGGCGTGGCCGACGACGACTTCGCACGAGTGGGAGGTGATGCCGCGGGTGTCGTTCGATACCCCATGGTGGGCGATCGCCACTCTGGTCGCCGCGCTGCCCGTGCTCGCCGGGATCATCGCGGCCCTGCCCAGGCCCCCGCGCGGGTGACCCTCCCGCGGTTCAGCGGGCGGGCACGGCCCGCTCCAACTCGACCAGGGACAGCGGGGGACCCTCGCCGAAGTCGTGGTCGTGGGTCCTGCCGGTCTCGGCGAAGCCGTTCTTGGCGTAGAAGCGGCGCGCCTGGGCGGAGTCGCGGAGCGTCCACAGATGCACGTCGGCGTACCCGGCCTCCCGCACCCGCTCCAGGACGGCCTCCAGCAGGGCCGTCGCGATGCCGCTGCCCCAGACGCCGGGATGGGCGAAGAAGGTATGGATCTCGGCGGAGCCGGGACGGGAAGTGGAGTCCTCGTACCGCGCGAAGGCCCCCGGCCGTTCGTTCAGGTGGGCCAGCAGGATCGTGTCCGTGCCCTCGGCCAGAATGCCGTGCCACTTGGAACGACGCTCCTTCACCCCGGCCGCGGCGACCTTCGGCGTGCACAGCGGCCCGTGCGAGACACCCCAGGACAAGGCGTGGATCTCCCCGAGAACATCGCCGTCGCCGGGTTCCGCGGGGCGGACCGTGATCACATCAACCATGACGCCGACCCTACAGAGCGACGCCGGGGCACTTGGCCCTGGGACCCGCAGTCAAACTGGCGGCACGGGCTGCTCTCTTCTGATCAACCAGTAGTCTGCCCAGGCACTTGCAAGGCATCTGCAACTTTGCACGTCTATGCATGCATCTGTGAAGCAAGGCGTCAGAAGCCGCGTGACGGCCGTGTTCCATACGTCATCGCCACGAAGGAGCCCTGCCACCGGGCTTGTGCCGACTCCGTCAAACCAGGGGAGCATCTGCTGATGGCGCTGGAGATCAAGCTGCTCGGCCCATTGCGGGTCCTGGCCGCCGGCGAACCCGTACGGCTCGTCGGGCATCGACGAATCGGTGTGCTGGCCAGACTCGCCCTGAGCGCGGAGCAGGCCGTAACCGCCGAGCGGATCCTCACCGACATCTGGGGAGACGACTCCGCGGAGACCGCGGCCAAACAACTTCACATCGTGATCTCCAAACTCCGTGAGACCCTCGGACCCCACGCCACGGGAAAGATCATCCAGACCGTGCCCGGCGGCTACCGGATCGATGTGGAACCGGGCAACGTCGACGCCCACCTGTTTCTGCGACTGGCCGAACGCGCCCGTACCAGTCAGGAGCAGGGGGCCGGGGCCACCGCGGACGCCCTGTTCCGAGCGGCCCTGCAACTGTGGCGAGGAGAACCCCTGGCCGAACTGACCACCCCCTGGGCACGCATCGAAGCCGCCCGCCTGGAAGAAGAACACCTTTCCGTCCTGGAAGCCCACGCCGACCTCCGCCTCGCCGCCGGGGACCACCACGCGGTGGCCGCCGACCTGGCCGGACACGTGCGTGACCATCCACTACGCGAACGCCCCGCCGCGCAACTCATGCTCGCTCTGCGCCGCGCCGGCCGCACCTCCGAAGCGCTCGCCGTCTACCAGGACATCCGCCGGGTCATGGTCTCGGAACTCGGCATCGAGCCCGGCACCGATCTGCGCCGCCTGCACCAGGCCATCCTGGCCGATGACCCGGCCCTCGACCTGACCACACCGGCGCAAGAGGTCACGGTCAGCCGGCCGAACGTGTTGTTCGAACTGCCCGCCGGCACCCGCGCCTTCACCGCCCGTGCCGCCGAGATCCACTTCCTGCGCACGGCACTCGGCCCTGCCGACGGATCCAGGATCACGGTGATCGACGGGCCCGGCGGCATCGGCAAATCCGCCCTGACCGTCCACGTCGCGCACGCGATGGCCGCCCGGTTCACCGATGGCGTCATCTACCTCAACCTGCACGGAGCCACCCCCGGCGTCGACCCGCTGACCCCGGCCCAAGCCCTGCGCCACCTGCTGGGCTCTCTCGGCCTGGACGGCGCCGCTGTTCCCACCGACGAGGGGGAGGCCGCCGCCCGCTACCGCTCCCTGACCGCGACGAGCGGCCTGCTCGTCATCCTGGACAACGCCCGAGACGTACGCCAGATCCGCCCGCTCATCCCCGCCGGCCTCGGCTGCCGGGTCCTGATCACGAGCCGGGATCCGCTGGCCGTCCTGGACGACGCCCGCCACCTCCACCTGGGCACCCTGAATGCCGCCGACGCCACCGTGCTCCTGTCGCGACTGGCCGGAGCCGAGCGGGTACGCGCCGAACCGCAGGCGGCCGAGCGGATCGTCCACTTGTGCGGAGGCGTCCCCCTCGCCCTGCGGATCGCCGGCGCTCGCTTGGTCGCTCGCCCCGAATGGACCCTGGCCGACCTGGAAGTACAGTTGGCCGACGCCACCCGCCGCTTGGACGCGCTGGAGTACGCCGATCTGGCCGTCCGCGCCAGCGTCGCGGTCGGCCACGACCATCTCCACGAAGAACCCGCCGGGCGTGACGCCGCCCACCTGCTGCCCCTGCTGGGCCTGCTCGACCTACCCACCCACACCC
>NZ_SMLD01000408.1:0-708 GCF_004352805.1 Nonomuraea mesophila | reverse complement strand
GAGGTCATGGGGATGGTGAGGGAGCCGGCGGGTGTGCCGACGTTGGCGGGGGCGGCGGAGTGTTTGCCGGACTGCTCGCCTGACAGGTGCACGGTGAGCCGGCCGGGGGCGGCGCCGACGGCGAGGGGTTCGACGGTGACGCGGGCGGTCAGGTCGTTGTGGTCGATGTTGCGGCGCAGGTGGGTGAGGTTCTCGGGTACGGGTTCGTAGGCGATGAGGGTGCCGCCGGGTGGCAGGTGTGCGGCGCCGGTGCAGGCGTAGACGCCGATGTTGGCGCCGACGTCGAGGATGGTGCGGCTGGTGGCGGCCAGGCGTTCGAAGAGGGTGACCTCGAACTCTTCGTAGTAGCCGGCCGAGACGGAGGGCATGATGGTGGCGTCCCAGGCGGGGCCGGTGAGGGTGAGGCCGCGGTAGCGGGCTTCGACGTCGCGGCCGGAGGTGGTGGCGCCGAGGCGGAAGACGGTGTGGTAGAGGCGGTTGACGAGGGGGAGGCGGCGGACGCTGCGGCCGCGCAGCAGGGTGCGGGCGAGTTTGCTGCGGTTGGCGGCTCTGGCCGCTCGCATGACCGTGACGGCTGCTTTCTTGCGGAGAGGTTCACTGGTGGTCATGGTGTGAGTCTGCTTCAGACGGCGGCTCGGTGGGCGCGGTTGGCGGGATTGGTCGCGTGCCGGGGCGGATGGCAGGCCTGGGCGGGTCGCCGTACGGGGG
>NZ_SMLD01000407.1:0-710 GCF_004352805.1 Nonomuraea mesophila | reverse complement strand
GTTCGACGGTGGTGATGACCAAGCCACCGGACGAACGATCAGAAGCACCCTCGCCGCAGGGCTTGCGGAGAGGTGAAACGCCTGTGGAGCTGGTGTAAGACCTCAACGGGAGTTCCCTTTCCCGGGCAGGCGACCGGCGGTGAAGCAGGAAGGCCAGTCGGCGACGGCTGGAATCCCGGTCCTTCAGGGCCGGGAGGATGTCAAGACCGATTCCCCTGTCACACTGATCACCGGCGGCTCCGGCGGCGTCGGAGCCGCCGTGGCCCGGCTGCTGCTCGACCGTGGCCACCGGGTCACCGTCACCGGGCGCGACCGTGACCGGCTCTCCCGGTTCGCCGCAGGCGTCGCGGCACCGGAGGCCTTGCTGACCATCGCCGCGGACGCCGCCGACCAGGAGGCGACGCAGGCGGCGGTGGACGCCACCCTGGACACCTTCGGGCGGCTGGACGCCGTCGTGGCCAACGCCGGCACCGCCACCCGGACAGCGTCACCGCGTCTGGGGCGGTCTGCCGGCCGGACGGCGTGGACGTCAACACGGTGGTCGTCCGCCCGCTCGGCCAGCCCGTCTGACCGGCGCACCCGTCCACCCGGCCGTCAGGCCCACTGTGCGGGTCCACTGTGCGGGTCCACTGTGCGGGTCCACTGTGCGGGTCCACTGTGCGGGTCCACTGTGCGGGTCCACTGTGCGGGTCCACTGTGCGGGTCCACTG
>NZ_SMLD01000406.1:0-718 GCF_004352805.1 Nonomuraea mesophila | reverse complement strand
AGGGGGATGAGGTAGCGCCGGGAGCGGGGAGACGGCGTGACGGCAGGTGGCGGGGGGTCCTCGCCGTCGCCCTGCTGCTCGCGCAGGCCGCCGTACTGGCCGTGGTCTTCCGCGCGCCCCTCGCCGACCGCTCATTCGGGTGGTACGCGCTCGCCTGGGTGACGTTCGCGGCGGCCGTGTGGGCGGTGCGCGGCGTGCCGGGCCCCGCGGCGGGACGGCTGGTGCTGGCGGGCGGCCTGCTCATGATCGCCACCGGGCTGGCGGGCCCTCCGGCGACCAGCACCGACTCCTTCCGCTACGTCTGGGACGGCCGGGTCCAGTCGGCCGGCCTCTCGCCCTACGACCATGCCCCCGCCGACCCCGCGCTCGCCGGGCTCCGGGACCCGTGGTTGTTCCCCAGCTGCTCGGAGGGGCACTTCTACCCGATCGGCGGGGGCGCGTGCACGAGGATCAACCGGCCGTCGGAGCACACGATCTATCCGCCGCTGGCGGAGGCGTACTTCCTGGTGGTGGACCGGCTCTCGCCCGGCGGCGCCCGGCACAAGCCGCTGCAGGTCGCCGGCGCGCTGCTGGCGGCGGGCACCCTGCTGGTCCTGCTGCGCAGGGGCGGTGCCCGGCGGGCCGTGTACTGGGCGTGGTGCCCGGCCGTCCCCATGGAGGCGGTCAACAACGCCCACGTCGACATGCTCGCGGTCGCCGCCGTGGTGCTGGCGTTCGG
>NZ_SMLD01000405.1:0-739 GCF_004352805.1 Nonomuraea mesophila | reverse complement strand
CCCGGGAACCCCCTGCACGCTGCACCAACGCCCCGAACCGCCTGCACCCCACACCGGCTCCCCGGACCACCCTCACCCCGAACCGGCTCCCCGGACCGCCCAGACCCTGCACCAACGCCCCGACCCTCCACACCCCGCACCGACACCCGGGACCGATCAGACCTGTACCGTGTCACCCCTCCGGAACCCACCGGCTCCCCTGCCCCTCAGGGACCAGCACCAGCCCCCTCACCCTCTAGGGAGCAGCACCAGCTTCCTGACGTCTCCGGACTTACCGACCCGGCACCCCATTGCGCCCGCGACCGGAACCCCCACACGACCTTGCCCGAGCACGGCGCCCATGTCGCACCGCACCAGTGCCCCCGCCCACCTCGAACGTCAGTCCATGGTCGCCCGCGACGAAGGGCGGACAGAGCCGGCTCAGGCGCGCTCAGGTGTGGTCGATCTCACCGATCACCTGGGCGCCGAGCTCGCGCTCCAGCAGCGCCATGCCCGAGACCGCGTCCACGTCGGCGTCCGCGTCGTTGAGCGGGTCGACCTCGTCGGTGTCCTGGCCCTTGGAGCGGCCCGGGATCGCGTCCGGCCACGCCGCTGCGCCGGCGCGGGACGCGGCGCCCGCTCGGGGCGACGGGACGCGAGGGCCGGACTGCGCGGCCGCCTTCGCCGCCGACCGCGCGGCGGCCAGCCCGGCGCCCGTCGCCCCACCGCCGGGCGATCCGGTCTGCTGGGCGGCAGCGAC
>NZ_SMLD01000404.1:0-742 GCF_004352805.1 Nonomuraea mesophila | reverse complement strand
GGACCTGCGGATCGCGAACATGACCCGCTCGGCGTCCGGCACGATCGAAGCTCCCGGCCGCAACGTCGCTGCCAAGTCCGGCCTCAACCGGAGCATCCTGGACGCGGGCTGGGGGGTGTTCCTGACGGTCCTCGCGCACAAGGCTGAAAGCGCCGGTCGCAAGCTGATCGCGGTGAACCCCGCCGGCACCTCCCGCACCTGCGCCCGATGCGGGCACAGCGCACGGGAGAACCGCGTCACCCAGGCCGGGTTCGCCTGTACGGCGTGCGGTCATACCGCGCACGCCGACGTCAACGCGGCCAAGAACATTCTCAGGGCAGGGCTTGCCCTTCGCCAGGCTGCGGAAGCGGCTTAGCGAGAAGCCGCCTCCTTCGGAGGGTGGAGGAGTCACGGGTCCTCTCAGTAACGACTGCGGCCTGGGCCGCGGTCGAGTCTCTTACGCCAGCAGGCCTGGTGCCAGTGGCGGCGCTCCTCGTCGCCGCCCGGCCAGGCCGGCCAGGCCACGATGTGCGGGGTGCCGCTGCGGATCTCCTGGTCGCAACCCGGGCAGCGGTAGTTCTTCGTGGAGGACGAGCCGGTCAGCATGCGCACTTTCCAGGGACCGTCGGGCCATTCCTCCACCTTGTCCAGGCCCGTCGGGAAACCGAAGGGGCGGGAGGACTCCCTGCGGCGGGAGCGACGGGGGCTCATCGGCGCGGAAAACCCCTCACGCCGGCCGCCCCGGCTCTCGCCGCCCCGACTC
>NZ_SMLD01000403.1:0-743 GCF_004352805.1 Nonomuraea mesophila | reverse complement strand
TTCTGGGATTCGGGCTTGTGCTTGCCCTTGTACGGGGTGCGGACCGGGCCTTCGGCTCCCTGATACGCCTTGTCCGCCAGGGTGATGATCCCCGCCTGCTCCAGTGCGCGCAGGATGCCCCAGATGCGGGCAGCGGTCAGATCGTGGGCCTTGCCGGGCAGGGCGCCCGAGGTCCACAGGATCGTCCCATCTGGTGAGGCGATGACCTGCACGTTCATCCCGTGCACACGGTGCTTGCCGGAGAAGTACGGCCGGTCAGCGGCGATCCGGTCGGTATGGATCAGCGTGCCGTCCAGCACCAGGTAGTGCAGCCCGTCCCGCTTGGCCTTGCGCAGCGCCTGGACGAGCTTGGGCGAGCGGGCTGACAACAGCGCCACCGTCTCTTCCACGTACCGCCATGCGGTTGCCGCCGACACCCCGAAGCCAGCCGCGAGTTCGGCGTAGGTCTCGCCCTTACGCAGGTAGACCAGCACCAGCAGGGCCTGCCGGCCAGGGTTGAGCCGCCGCCAGATCGACCTCATGGACTTACGGTGGCGCCGGATCACCCCGGCGACGTAGTTCAGGCGCTGATGCGACAAATCGACGGCGGCACGATAGAACAGCACCCAGAGCTCCTGGTTGTGATGGGCGTGGTTGTGGTGATCAACCCATCTACCAGGAGCTCTGCTGCGTCATGGGGCTAACCTCGGACTTGCGATCATGCTGTGACCAGGGCACTCGATGCGGAGCCTGAAATAGGTTCA
>NZ_SMLD01000402.1:0-761 GCF_004352805.1 Nonomuraea mesophila | reverse complement strand
CGGCGAGAAAGCCCCCTCCGAACGCGTCATCGAGGACAACCGCGCCGTCTCCGGCCGCGAATACCGCCTCCAGACCGACGGCGAACACCCGATCACCAGCCTGGCCGCCAACCGCTGACCACCACCGACCGAACGATCACTGGTGTGGAGCATCATCGTGGACGCCGTCGCCTGCCTCTGGCCCCGCGCCGCCAAGGTGCTGAAGGCGCAACCACGGCCGCTGATCCATGACGGCCGGTTGAACGTGCGGGTGATGCGCCGGGAGTTCATGACGCGCGGGTGAGCCGGCGGCGCGTCGCGCGGGACGGCCTGTCAGCCGAAGAGGGAGTGCCCGTTGCCCCGCTTGATGCGGCGGCGGATCACGACGACCAGATCGATGGCCGCGATGACGGCCAGGACCGCCATGATGACCGCCGGCACGGGAAGGTCCGCGGTGGCGGCCAGCACGGCGAAGACCGTACAGATCACCAGTCCGAAGGTGGCCAGCACGATGCGCAGGTTGAGTGCGCTCTGCGGTCGCTCCGAGGTCGGCGAGACGACCGACCAGAACCTGTCACGAACCGATGGGTGATGCCTGTCCATGCCCTCCACCTCTCTGCGGAAGCACCCCTCTACCCACCGGGTGATGGGCGATTCATCAGATGCCTCCGAGGAGACCCCCGCCTTCAGGCGGGGGAGGAATCGGACCCCTGCGGAGCAGGGCAGGGGCAGACGATTCGCCTCCAGGCGAACCGGCGTATCGAACAAACGCGCGAGTCCTT
>NZ_SMLD01000401.1:0-780 GCF_004352805.1 Nonomuraea mesophila | reverse complement strand
CATACTCAAGGCCCATCGCCGCCATGTCGTCGTACAGGTGCTCGACATCGACCGGCCGGGCACCAGCCGGCGGCCACTGCTCCATACCGGCCGTCGGCCTCTCGCCTTCTTCGGACAGGACGCCCTGCGCGTGCAACGTCCACTCGTCCTGACCCGCACGCGCATACAGGCTCACCTGGCGGCTACCGGCATCGTCGCAGGGCCCGGCCACGAGCTGGATGTCCACGCCCGGCCCGTCCGGCACCAGCAGCGGCGCCTGCATGGTCAGCTCTGCCAGCCGCGGGCAGTCCACTTCCTGGCCGGCCCGCAGCGCCAGCTCCACCAGCGCTGCTCCCGGCACCACCACCCGGCCGTCGACCTGGTGATCGACCAGCCACGGCTGCCCGGCCGGCGACAACCGGCCAGTAAAGGTATGGGTGTCGGAGTCGGGTGCGGAAATCGCCGCACGAAGCATGGGATGGTCGATGGCGCCCAGCCCCGCCTCGCCCACGTCCTGCGACTCCAGACTGGCCGGCACCCAGAACCGCTCGTGCTGGAAGGCATACGTGGGCAGATCGACCAGCCGGCCGGGGGTCAGCACCTTCGTCCAGTCCACGGCGATGCCCTGGACGTGCAGCCCACCCAGCGCCTCGATCAGCGCCCGGGTCTCGTCACGATCCTTGCGCACGGCCGGGACGAACACCGCATCCTCAACACTCTGCTGCGCCAGCCCGGTCAGCACCCCATCCGGGCCGACCTCCAAGAAGTGCGTCGCCTCAGCAGCCCTCACCCCATCCGCGA
>NZ_SMLD01000400.1:0-791 GCF_004352805.1 Nonomuraea mesophila | reverse complement strand
GCCCCCCGCCACGACGGCCCCCGACAAGCCCGCGACCCACGAATCGCCCGTGGCGTCTCACGGGAGGCCCGGCCTGGCACCTGGGACGCCCGCCGGGACTTCGGGAGCGCCGTCCGGGACGTCCGGCGGGACCTCCGCGACGTCTCAGGGGACGGCCGGGACGTCCGAGCCGTCCCGCGACGCCGGCGCGGCCGGGACGGCCGGGTTGCTGGCCGGGCACGTCGAAGGGCATCTCGCGGCGGCCCGCGGCATGGCGGAGCTGGTGCCGGCGGTCGAGGCCGTGGCGGACCTGCTCATCGAGAGCTTCACCCGCGGCGGCATCCTGTACACGATGGGCAACGGCGGCAGCGCGGCCGACGCCCAGCACCTCACGGGTGAGCTGGTCGGCCGCTACAAGCGCGAGCGCCGCCCGCTGCCCGCCGTGACGCTCAGCACCGACGCCACGGTCATGACGTGCATCGCCAACGACTACGCCTACGAGGAGGTCTTCGCCCGGCAGGTGCAGGCCCTCGCCCGGCCGGGGGACGTCGTGGCGGCGTTCACCACCAGCGGGAACTCGCCCAACGTGGTGGAGGCGCTGGCGGCCGCACGGAGCAGGGGAGCGGCCACGGTACTCTTCGGCGGCGGCGGTGCCGGTGGCGGGGCCGCCGCGAAGCACGCCGACCACCTCCTTCTCGCCCCCTCGTCCGAGACCCCGCGCATCCAGGAGATCCACACACTGATGCTGCACATGATCAGCGACAAGGTCGACGCATGGGCGGCCGCATGACCAGGCCCGCCGACCCCAGGCC
>NZ_SMLD01000003.1:0-142029 GCF_004352805.1 Nonomuraea mesophila | reverse complement strand
GGGCGGGCACCCGTACGCGCCAGGCGAGCGCCATCCCGACGCCGTCCGGCGTGCCGAGCGAGAACCCACAACCGCGTTGACAGTGAGCTGCGCCCAAATTAGGTTTGTTTTCAAATCTGATTTGCTTTCAGTCTTACTGGACGCCTGGAGGCCCCTGTGCCTGTGTACGATCTCGACCACGTCACGCTCGGCGTACGTCATCTCTACGAGAGCGCGGAGCGGCTGCGCCGCGAAACCGGGCTGCGCAGCCACGAGGGAGGGTGGCTGCAGGTCATGCCCACCGCGCACCGGATCATCCCGCTGCCCGGCGACGCCTTCATCAACGTCGAGTCGGTCATCGACCACTACGCCGAGCTGCCCCCGGGAGTCGGTGCCTTCCGCACCTGGTTCGAGCAGACCACCCGGCAGGCCGACCACTGGATGACGTGGAACCTGCGGGCGCGCAGCCACGCCGACCTGGAGGACGTGGCACGCCGTCTCGGCGGGGAGGTGGTGACCGCCCAGGGAGCCCGGCACCCCGACGGGTCGTCCTCGACGACGGTCATGGCGCCGGGCGACGCGGGGAAGACCTGGGCGCGAGGGCTGCCGAACTGGTACCACCACGAGGACATGAGCGGGCACCCGGTGCGCAGGACGCCGATGACGCACGAGCGTCCGCTGGCCGCGCTCGCCTGGCTCGAGATCGGCAACGACCCCGCCGAGGTCGAGGAGCACGTCGGCAGGGAGACCTTCGACGCGCTGCCCCTGCGGTTCGTTCCCGGCGGTCCGGGCCTGCACGGCGTGGGCCTGCGCACCGAGGACGGGGAGGAGATCGCCGTCCGCGCCGCCTCGGGAGCGGCCGGACTCGCCGAGTTCGCCGCCCGCGCGCGCTGACCGGAAGCGGAACCGCGGTGCGTGGTGAGCCCATGAACGCAGGCGCCCGGCTCGCTTGACCTGCGCGCCCGGCCGGCAGTGGACGCTGGGTCAATGGTTCGTGGATTCTGTGCCATGGACGTATGCCCCATGGTGGTATGAAGATCGTTTGTCATGTTCAACACCCATGACCCCGCGGCCCTGCGACGGGCGCTGGCGGGCGTCCTGTGCACCGCCGCGCTCACGGTCACCGGCTGCGGCGCTCTCCAGCCGCAGGCCGGGAACCGGGCGGACGCCGAGGCCCCGGCACGCGAGTCGTCGGCGCCCGCCCAGCCCGAAGAGAGCGAACCCGCCCCTGAGGAATCCGCACCTGAGGAGTCCGCGGAGCCCGAGAGCGGGCGGACGAACGTGAAGGCCACCGCGCCCGGCACACGGCTCACGTTCGGGCGGCGCGCGGTGGTTCCGTACCGCAAGGGCACGATCGGCGTCACCGTCACCGCCGTGGAGAAGGGCGACCCGGCCGAGCTCGTGCGGGAGTACGGCCGGCGAGCCAAGGGCATCACGCCCTACTACATCCGCTTCACGGTCGAGAACGTGGACGGCGGCGACCACGCGCACTCGTCCGGCCCTCTCCTGTCACTGGTCACCGCGGACGGGAACGGCACCGGCGCGGTCCTCACCGGCACCATGCCGGACTGCGAACGCGAGAGCGCCCCCAGCGACTTCACCACGGCCGGAGCGACCTTCACCTCCTGCCGGCTGGCCGGCGCCAGAACCGGCGTCAGGATCGTCGGCGCCGATTCTCCGGTGACGACTACCGCGACGAGCCCGTCGTCTGGCGGCGCTGACCGCCCGGCGAGGCCTCGCGCCACGTCACCGCGATCCGCGCCCGGGGTGGCGTCGCCCCACGGCATCGTGCGGTTCGTGGCTCACTCGCAATGCGGTTGCGTCCTGACAGCCGTTGACGCGGATCATCGCGCGGGAGGATGATCCGCGAGTGGTGTCAGGACCGACGCTCGCATGCCGCGCACTCAGCTGCCGGGCGGGCGGGCGCACGATCATCGACGACCTCACCCTGGAGTTCGGCAGGGCCGAGCGGGTGGCGCTCATGGGCCCGTCAGGGTCGGGGAAGACCACGCTGCTGACCACGCTGGCGGGGCTGCTCCCGCCCGCCGCCGGCCGTGTCCTGGTCGGCGGCGTGCCCCTGGACGAGCAGCCGGAGCTGAGGGCCGGGCTGGCGCTCGTCCTCCAGTCGTACGGCCTGCTCAGCCTGCTCACCGCCGCCGAGAACATCGAGGTGGCGCTCAGGGCGGCGGGACGCGCGCCGGGCGAGGCGGTGGGCCTGGCAGCCCGGGCGCTGGAGCGGCTGCGGGTCGCGAAGTTCGCCGACCACCTGGTGGAGGAGCTGTCCGGCGGGCAGCAGCAGCGCGTCGCGGTGGCCAGGGCGCTGGCGCTCAAGCCCCGGGTGCTGCTGGCCGACGAGCCGACGGCCGAGCAGGACGAGACGCACCGCGCACTCGTCCTGGACGAACTGCTCGCGGCGGCGGACGGCGGCACCACGCTGGTGGTCGCCACGCACGACCCCGAGGTGGCCGAGCGCTGCGACCGGGTGATCGAGCTGCGCGCCCGTGCCCACGGCCGGCCGTCAAGGAGCGCCCTGTGAGCGTCGTCAGGTGCGACGGGATCGTGCAGATCTACAAGGCGCAGGACATCGAGGTCGTCGCGCTGCGCGACGTGGACCTGACGATCGACGCGGGCGAGACGGTCGCCCTGCTCGGCCCCTCGGGCGCGGGCAAGTCGACGCTGCTGTGGCTGCTGGCCGGGCTGCTGCGCCCGAGCGCGGGCCGCCTGTGGATGGACGGCGTCGACCTGGGGCGGCTCGACCAGCGCAGGCTGGACCGGCTGCGGGCCACGCACATCGGCATGATGCTGCAGAACCCCGCCCGCAACCTCATCGGCTACCTCTCCGCCGTCCAGAACATCGCCTTCGCCCAGCGCGCCGCCGGACCCGCCCGTCTCGACGCCGGCTCGGGCTCCCGCCCCGGTGCGCGCCCGGGCTCACGTTTCGGCGCCCGCCGCAGGGCCCGCGCCAGGGCTCGCGACCTGCTGGCCCGGGTGGGGCTGGCGGACGCGGGCGGGCGTCCCGCCGGGCGGATGTCCGGTGGCGAGCAGCAGCGCCTCGCCCTGGCCGTGGCGCTGGCCAACGCGCCCAGGCTGCTGCTCGCCGACGAGCCCACCAGCCAGCTCGACGAGGAGTCGGGCGCGCGGGTGATCGAGCTCATCAAGGACGTCGCCGCCGCCGACGGCACGACCGCGGTCGTCGTCACGCACGACACCGCCGTGAGCGAGGCGCTGAGCCGTACGGTGACGATCAGGGACGGCCGGGTCGGCGCGGAGGGCCGGCGCGGCGAGGACTTCGTGGTCGTCGGCCGGGAGGGCGCCGTGCAGGTGCCGCCCGAATACCATCGCCTGCTGCCGCCGGGCTCCATGGCGCGGATCGAGGAGCTCGAGGACGGCATCGCGCTCAGGAGGGCCGAGCCGTGATCCTGCGCGGCCTCTGGGAACGCCGTACGCTCTCGCTGGTCGTCCTGCTGATCGCGGTCGTGCCGATCGCGGCGGCGGCCGTGGGGCCGATCTACGCGGCGGCGGCCGGCACGACGATCGCCAGGGACGCGGTGCGGACGGCGCCGCTGGAAGGGCGCGGCTGGCGCTACACGACCGCCCAGGGCGGCATCGACGCCAAGGTCGCGGCGTTCACCGCCGGCGCGGACTTCACCGGCCCGCCGGTCCTCGGGATGGAGGCGAGCAGCGGCCGGCCGGGGGACCGGCGCGCGTTCTCGCTGGTCTGGCAGGACGGGCAGTGCGAGCACCTGCCGCTGGCCGGGGGCCGCTGCCCCGGCGCGGCCAAGGAGGTGATGGCCAGCCAGGCGTCCGGGTTCAAGGTCGGCGAGAAGATCACGTTGTCGGCCGTGGTGGACGTCGAGTACACCGCCACCGGCCGTGAACCGGCGCAGCTGACCGTGGTCGGGATCTACCGGCCGGGGCAGGCCGGCGACCCGTTCTGGTTCGGCAGGACGTTGTTCTCGCCCACGGGGGAGCCGGGCGAGGACAAGGCGGACGCGCTGTTCACCGTGCCGGAGACGCGGCTGGAGACGTACATCGTCTCCGGCGACATCCCGGGCAGAGTCCCGGGCAGCGTCTCGGGCGGGCAGGACGACGAGACGGGCTGGACCGACTACGCCATCGTCGCCATCGTCGCCGACCGGCTGGACGGCACCGACGTGGCCAGGCTCACCGCGATGCAGGCCGCGGCCGAGTCCGCGGGCCGCACCTCGGGCGACATCGTCTTCTCCCGGGTGGCCGACACGCTCAGGGTCATCACCGCGGGCACCGGCACGCTGGGCGTGCCGACACTCCTGGTGATCGCGCAGGTGGTGACGCTCGGCTGGATGTTGCTCTTCCAGACCGTGGGCGACCTGGTCAGGGCGCGCGGGGCGGAGCTGGCCCTCGCCCGCCTGCGCGGGCACGGGCGGGCGCGGGTGTGGTTGTTCGCGCTGGCCGAGCCGCTGCTGCTGCTCGCCGCCGCCGTGCCGCTCGGGCTGCTGCCGGGGCACGCCGCGGCGGGCGTGATGATCGGCGCGCTGCTGCCGGAGGGCATCCCGGTGACCTTCCCGCCGGAGGCCGCGCTGGCCGGCGTCGCGGCGATGCTGGGCGGCGTGCTCGCGGCGGCGATGGCCGCCTGGCGTACGGCGACGCGGCCGGTCACCGAGGAGTGGCGGCGCACGCCGCGCCGCACGGCCCGCGGCTGGGTGCTGGACGCCGTCGTCCTCGCGGTCACCGCGGTCGGCCTGGTCGAGCTGCTGGCCACCGGCCTGGTCACGGACGTGTCGGGACGCAGCTCCGGCGCGCTGGCCGTGCCGGGGCTGCTCGCGCTGGGCGTGGCGCTGCTGGCAGCCAGGGCGCTGCCGGTGCTCACCAGGCGGTTGTTCGGGGTCACCAGGCGGCGCGGCGGGCTCGGGCCGTTCCTGGCGCTGCGCCAGGTGGCCAGGGGACCGGTGGCCACGGGCAGCGTGATCGTGCTGGGAGCGGCGTTCGGGCTGGCGACGTTCGCGGTGTCGGCGTGGAGCGCCACGTCGGGCGACTACGAGGAGACGGCACGCTTCCACAACGGCGCGGCCACCGCGATCACGGTCCGGCCGGTCGAGCCGAGCAAGCTGATCGCCGCCGTGGCCGCGGCCGATCCCGGCGGCACCACCGCCGCGCCGGTGATCAAGGTGCCGGGCCCGCCGCAGCTGATCGCCTCGGACCCGCGGCGGCTGGCCGCCGTGGGCGCGGCCTGGCGGCCCGACCTGGCCGGCGGCGTGTCCCTGGAGCAGGCCGCCGCCCGGCTGCCGACCCCGGACGAGCCGCGGGTGTGGGTGCGCGGAGACAGGTTCCGCGTGAAGGTGGCGCACGACCGGCCGCCCAAGGGGTGGGCGATCAAGTTGTTCGTCACGTTCCGGGCTCCCGGGCAGCTGCGGCCCGCCCAGCTCCCGCTCGGCGAGCTGAGCGGGAGCTCCGGAGTGCACGAATGGAACCTGCCGCCGGCCTGCGGCCAGGCCCGGTGCGAGCTGCGCGCCTTCCGCGGGCAGCCCGTCCCGCCTGCCCAGTTCGAGGAGTCCGCGTTCGTACGGGTGAACGTCACCGGGATGGCCGTACGCGACCAGGGCCGCTGGCGCTCCCTGCCCCTGCCGCGATGGCAGCCCAACCCGGGCCAGGTCGACGGCGCGTTCGCGGTCACCATGGTCGGCAACCAGACGTTGCGCCCCGCCACGTACGATCCGCAGCCGCCGGCCGTCGTCGTCGGGGAGATCGGCAACCGCGTGGTGCCGGGGCTCGACCACGCCTTCGAGGGACCGGTGCGCGCCGTCGTCGCGTCCCGCGCCGCGCCCGGCCTGACCGACGTGGGCGTCCTGGTGAACCTGGAGCAGGCCGACCGGATGGCGTACGGGGTGCACGAGAAGGCCTCGTACCAAGTGTGGACCGGCCTGGCCGGCACGGCGGCGCTGGAGCGGGAGCTGGAACGGCAGGGGCTGTCGGTGGTGTCGCGGCGGCACGTGGCCGACCTGACCGCGTCGTTCGCCGGGCAGGGGCCGGGGCTCGCGCTGTTGCTGCTGCTGGCCTCCGCCCTGTCGGCGGCCGCGCTGGCGCTCGGGCGTACCCTGCTCGCGCTGCACACCTCGGCGAGGAGGCGGGCGTACGAGCTGGCCGCGCTGGAGGCGTCGGGCGCGAAGGTGGCCTCGCTGCGAATGGCGCTGCTGCTGGAGCAGGTGATCACGACCGCGGCGGGCACCCTGGCCGGGCTGCTGGCGGGGCTGGTGGCGGCGCGGGTGGCGCTCGGCAGGATCCCGCAGTTCACCTCGCCGCCCGTCACACCGCCGCTGCCGCACGAGGTGGCGGCGGCGCCGGTCGCCCTCGTCGCCGGCGCCGCCCTGCTGGTCAGTCTGCTGGCCGCGGCGGTCGCGTCGGAGCTGCTGCTGCGCGGAATCCGGGTGGAACGCCTGCGTGAGGCCCCCGCTTGACCGCTCGTACCCGATCCCGCCGGCGCCCGGAGTGCGGGCCCGTGACGGTGCGCCTGACGGGTGGTGGAGCCGCCCGGATAACGTTCCGCGAACGTTCATCCTGCGCTTCAGCGAGCAGGTCTACCGAAACAGGGTCATAGTCGGCAGAATCCAGCGAGCAACAACGAAACACCAGGTCAACGAAAGTGAGACTGCACGACGATGGAAGCTCGCACCATCAGGCAACGAGGACCGACGGGCGAGCACCGGTTGTCGCTGCTCTACCTGGCCCCCTCGCTGATCATTTTTGCCGTCTTCGTCTTCTATCCGCTGGGCAGGACGTTCTACCTGTCCACGATGGGGACCGACATCATCGGACGGGCCAACAGGTTCGTCGGGCTGGACAACTTCACGGCCATGTTCGGTGACCCGGCCTTCTTCAAGGCGCTGGGGACGACCGCGTTGTTCGCGCTGTTCACCGTGGTCCCGGCCATCCTGGGCGCGCTCGTGGTGGTGCTGCTGCTGGAGTCGCGGATCAGCGGGCAGAGGATGTTCCGTACGGTGTTCGCGCTGCCGTTCGCCTTTTCCGTGGCCACCGCGTCGGTGATCTTCGCCCTCATCTACAACCCGGCCGTGGGCATGGCCAACGGCATTCTCAGCTACGTCGGCGTCGACCGGATCGGCTGGCTCACCGAACCCGACCTGGCCCTGATCTCGATCTCGATCACCACGGTCTGGATGACGCTCGGCTACAACGTCCTCGTGCTCTCCGCCGGGGTCGGCGCGATCCCCACCGAGGTGGTCGAGGCGGCCAGGCTCGACGGCGCCACGGGATGGCGCCTGCACAGCCGGATCACCGTCCCCATGCTGTCGCCGCAGCTCTTCTTCCTCATCGTGATCTCCACGATCCACGCGCTGCAGAGCTTCGGGCAGATCCACATCCTCACCAAGGGCGGACCCGACGGCGCGACGTCCACGCTCGTCTACTGGATCTACGAGAAGGCCTTCAGCTACGGGTCGTCGGACTTCGGCACCGCCAGCGCCGCGGCGATCGTGCTCCTGGTGGTCGTCCTGGTGTGTACCGGCATCCAGTTCGGTGTGCTGGAAAGGAGAGTCCACTACCGATGAGCACGAGAACCTCCTCCTCGGTCACGAGCAAGCTCGTCGTCTACCTCGTGCTCATCGTGTGCGCGATCCCGGTGGTCTTCCCCCTCTACTACGCGTTCATCGGCGGCATCATGACGCCGAGCGACCTGGCCAGCTATCCGCCGAAGCTGCTCCCGACGGGGATCGACCTCGGCAACTACGGCTCGGCGCTCGACACCATCCCCCTCGCCAGGCAGTACCTCAACTCGGCGATCCAGACCGGCATCGTCACCCTCTGCCAGCTCGTCTCCAGCGTCCTCGCCGCCTACGCGTTCGCGTTCCTGCGGATGTGGGCCAAGACGGCGATGTTCGCGCTGTTCATGGTGACGCTCATGGTGCCGTGGGAAGCGATCATCCTGCCCAACTACCTGCTGATCTCGGACCTGGGGCTGACCAAGGGGCCGCTCACCTACCTCGGGCTCACGCTGCCCTTCCTCGCCCACGCCTTCGGCACGTTCCTGCTGCGGCAGTCGTTCCTGCAGTTCCCGGTCGAGGTGCGCGACGCCGCGGTGATGGACGGATGCGGCCACCTGCGGTTCCTGTGGCGGATCCTGCTCCCCCTGTCCAAGCCGGCCATCGCCGCCGTCGGCGTCTACGTGTTCATGACCACGTGGAACCAGTACTTCTGGCCGTTGATCCTCGGCAACGACGACCAGTACAAGACGCTGCAGATCGGCGTCTCCATGCTGAACGACGCCGAATCGTCCAGCCCCACGCTCATCCTGGCCGGGGTCACCCTCGCGCTGCTGCCCACCCTCGTACTCGTGATCTTCGGGCAGCGCTTCATCATCCGCGGCCTCACCGCAGGCGCGGTGAAGTAATCGTGAACAAGAAACGGAGTTCCCAGATGGCACGACCCCGATTCCGGCGTACACGCGACGGGCTGGTCGTCACGGCCGCGCTCTCCCTCGCCCTGACGGGCTGCGGCGGCGACGCCGGCTCGGGCGAAGGCGGCGAGGCCGCCACGGCCCCCGGCGCGGACGCGATCACCGAACCGATCGAGATCGAGTTCTGGCACTCGATGAAGGAGAAGAACGAGCAGGCCATCAAGGCCATGGTCGAGGACTTCAAGAAGGTCAACGACAAGATCACCGTCAAGCCGGTCTTCAAGGGCGACTACGACCAGATGGTGGTCGCGTACAAGCAGGCCGTGCAGCAGGAGGCCACGCCCCCGCTGGTCCAGATCTACGACATCGGGTCGCGGTTCATGTACGACTCGCAGCAGGTCGTCCCGATGTACAAGTTCATCGAGCAGGACAAGTTCGACCAGAACGCGAACATCGAGCCCAACATCGCCAGCTACTACACGATCAAGAACAAGCTCTGGTCGATGCCGTTCAACTCCTCGGCGCCGCTGCTCTACATGAACGCCGACGCCGTCAAGAAGGCCGGGCTCGACCCCGACAAGCCGCCGGCCACCCTCGACGAGGTCGGCGAGTGGGCGAAGAAGCTCACCGTCAAGGAGGGCGGAACGGTCAAGCAGTACGGCTTCAACGCCGCCCTGTACGGCTGGTTCGTCGAGCAGCTGACCGCCCAGGACAACGCCGAGTACTGCGACAACGGCAACGGCAGGAACGGCCTGGCCACCAAGGTGAACTTCGGCACCGGCGCCGGGCCCGCGTTCGCCCAGTGGCTGGGCGACCTGGTGAAGGAGGGGTACGCCACCAACACCGGCCGGCCGACCGACCAGGCGCAGAACGCGTTCAAGACCGGGACGATCGCCCTGCACCTGGAGTCGACCTCCGCGCTCGGCGGCTACACCGAGGCGTCGAAGGACAAGTTCGAGCTGAGGACCGCCCCGTTCCCCAAGGTGTCCGACTCCTCCAGCGGCGGCACGATCATCGGCGGCGCCTCCCTGTGGATCAACGCGGTCGGGCACACCGACGCCGAGAAGCGGGCCGCCTGGGAGTTCGTGAAGTTCTCCAACACGCCCGAGCAGCAGGCGAAGTGGCACGAGGCGACCGGCTACGTGCCGGTCAACCCGCAGGCCAAGGCGAACGACAACCCCAACTTCCAGGTCGCGGTGACGCAGCTGCGCGCGCAGGAGCCGTCGGCGGCCACGTCGGGCTGCCTCCTCGGCATCATGCCCGAGGCCAGGAAGGCCGCCGAGGTCGGCCTTGAGCAGGCCGTGCCCGCCGGGGAGGGGCAGGAGCCGAAGACCCCTGCCGAGCAGGCGATGCAGAACGCCGCAGCCACCCTGCAGGCGCCGATCGAGAAGTACAACGCCAACGTCCAGCAGTGACATGAGAGGCGGGCGTCCACGGCGGGACGTCCGCCTCCCACAGTGATCTGTCTCACACCGGTCACAACGACGGAGCGGACGGTGTCTTGTGCCGAACCCCTTGTGACGGCACGAAGGAGACACCATGACCGAGAACACCCGGGTCGTCGTGATCGGCGGCGGCTACGCCGGCGTACTGGCCGCCAACCGCCTCACGCAGCGCGACGACGTGACGGTGACGTTGGTCAACCCGCGCCCTGGCTTCGTCGACCGGATCCGCCTGCACCAGCTCGTGGCCGGCACCCACGACGCGGTCGCCGACTACCGTGACCTGCTGGCCGGGAGCGTCGGGCTGGTGGTCGACACCGTGACCCGGATCGACGCGGCCGGCCGCCGCGTGCTGCTGGCGAGCGGCGGCACCGCCGGGTACGACTACCTGATCTACGCGGTGGGCAGCGGCGGCGCCGAACCGGCCGTACCCGGAGCGGCCGAGTTCGCCTGCCCGCTCGACACCCTGGAGCAGGCGCGGCGGTTGCGGGCGACCCTCGACGCCGCGCCCGCCACGGCCGCGGTCACCGTCGTGGGCGCCGGCCCGACCGGCATCGAGACGGCGGCCGAGCTGGCGGAGGCGGGCCGCGCCGTGACCCTGGTGTGCGGCGGGGTGCTCGGCCCCTACCTGCACCCCCGGGGGCGGCGCTCCGTCGCCGGGCAGCTCGCCCGGCTCGGCGTGACCGTGCTGGACGGCCCCGGCACGACGGTGACGGCCGTGACCCGCGACGCCGTGCGGCTCGGCGACGGCCGCGACCTGCGCAGCGACGTGACGGTCTGGACGGCCGGCTTCGGCGTGCCGGACCTGGCCGCGCGCAGCGGGCTGAGCACCGACGCCGTCGGACGGCTGCGTACGGACGAGACGTTGACCAGCGTGGACGACGAGCGCATCGTCGCGGCCGGGGACGCGGCGGCGCCGTCGGACCTGCCGTTCCGGATGAGCTGCCAGGCCGCCGTCCAGCTGGGCCCGCACGCCGCCGACACGGTGCTCAGCCGGATCGCCGGCGAGCGGCCCGCGCCCCTGGCCCTGGCGCTCGTCTCGCAGTGCATCAGCCTCGGACGCCGGGTCGGCATCATGCAGTTCGCCCACAGGAACGACGTCGCGATGAGGTTCCACGTCGGCGGCCGGCCCGCCGCGAAGCTCAAGGAGCTCATCTGCAGGGGCATCGTCTGGCAGCTGGCCAACCAGGCACGCAGGCCCGGATCGCTCAACTACCCGGCCTGGGCCAAGGACCCCGAGCGCCGCAAGGTGCTGCGGGCCGCGAACGGCGACGCGCTGCCCACCCGCTGAACGCCCACACCAGGAAAGAAGGACCTACCGTGGTGACACGCGCGAACGCCTTGCGGGCGGACGGACGGGAGGCGAGGCATGGACGACCACGTCACTGACCCGGCGACCGGCGCCTTCGTCACCCACCGCAACCTGCTCTTCACCGTCGCCTACGAGATGCTCGGATCGGCGGCCGACGCCGAGGACGTCCTCCAGGAGACCTGGATGCGGTGGGTGAAGGTCGATCTCGGCCAGGTGCGCGACCAGCGCGCCTACCTGGTCAGGATCACCACCCGGCAGTCGCTCAACCGGCTGCGCACGATGACGCGCCGCAGGGAGGCCTACGTCGGCCCCTGGCTGCCCGAACCACTGCTCACCGCGCCGGACGTGGCCGACGACATCGAGCTCGCCGAGAGCGTGTCGATGGCGCTCATGTTCGTCCTCGACACGCTCTCGCCGACCGAGCGCGCCGTGTTCGTCCTGCGCGACGTCTTCGACGTCGGGTACGACGAGATCGCGGCCGCCGTCGGCAAGAGCCCCGTGGCCGTCCGCCAGATCGCCCACCGCGCCCGCAGGCACGTCAGCGCCCGCCGCCCGCGCGAGGCGGTGCCCCCGGACACGATCAAGGCGGCACTGGAGTCGTTCCAGCGCGCGGTCGAGACGGGCGACCTGCAGGGCCTGCTCGACGTGCTCGCCCCCGAGGCGGTCCTGGTGGCCGACGGCGGCGGGGTCAAGCAGGCGGCGCCGAACCCGGTCATCGGCGCGGACAAGGTCGGCCGCATGATCGTCGGCGGCCTCGGCCGGTACGACGGCACGATCACCACCGCACTCACCGTGGTCAACGGCAACCCGGCACTCGTGCTGCGGCTGGACGGCGAGCTCGACGGCGTCCTCGCGATCAGCGTCGAGGACGACGCCCGCATCAGCGGCCTGTACTACGTCCGCAATCCCGAGAAGCTGACCCGCGTCGAGTCGGAGATTCCGCTCACCCGCCGCTGACCTGCGCCTCCATTGTCCAAATGGACACTGGACAATGCCTGGACAAATCTCGGGCAAAGGTCGGTTGCCGCCGCCTCGGCGTGCCCTGCATAGTCGGGATCGTTCCCCCTCCCCCAGAAGGCCGCGCTGCGCCTCGGGGAGGCGGCGACTCTTCTCCAGACGAAACCTCCGGCACCAACCACTCCGAAGGAGTATGTCCGACATGAGAATCCAGGTAGCGGCGGTCGCGGTCTCCGCGGCGGCGATCTCGACGCTTACGCTGACCGCCGGCCCCGCGAGCGCCCATGCCTACGACGGCAAGGACCCCTACAAGAGCGGCTGCGCCGCCTCCAAGGTCGACACCGGGAAGAAGGCCTCGCTGAAGAACGAGATCGGCGACAGCCTGGGCACGGTCCGGCTCTACTACTCCCGTCGCTGCGGCACCAACTGGGGCGAGGCGAAGGTGTCCAAGCACGGCACCGGCCAGATCACGGTCTTCACCAAGAGCAAGAACATCTCCTTCACCTACCGCGCGGGCAACGGCGGCCGCCACTGGGGCGACATGGTCTACGCTCCCAGCGGCGTCTGCGCCAAGGCCTCGGCCACGGTGTCGAACGGGATCGGCCGCGTCAACAAGGGCAGCGGCACCACGGCGAAGGCCTGCGGCTGAGCCCGGCCTCACGTGTCCGGGGCGGGCGGCGACGGCGGGCTCGGAGGAAGGCCGCGCTCCATGCGTCCACAGGCACCGTAAACCGCCGTGCCGCCGTACGAGCAGGCGGATCCGGCTCTCGGCCCAGCCGAGCACGGCGGAGCCGACGCCCCGGCCGCGGCGCACGACGCCGCGACCTCGGCTGCCGTGGGAAGCCCCTCGACCACGGACCGGGTGTCGATCCGGTCCCGCACCACGGGGACCTCCCATACGCCGGAGCCGGCGCCGACGGAACGCGGGCGGCAGGTTCTCTGGAAGAATCGCACGCTTGCGCGGGCGTCCTCCGCCCGTGGGGTACGGGTCCGACTTTGGTAGGTGATGGCGCCGCCGTACCGGACAATAGCCTGGGCCGGTGAGTGAGAACCGACCCCCGCACCGGGGCGCGGTCGCCGGCGTGCTCCTCTGCATGGGCGTGCTGACCGCGATGTCGCTGTGGAGCCTGGTGGACCGGCCCACCTGGGGGCTGGACCTCGCGGTGGCGGCGGTGAGCCTGGCCGCCGCGCCGGCCCAGCTGCGCTGGCCCGTCTCCGGGGCACTGACCGCCACCCTGCTGGCCACGCTCTCCCCGGCGGCCACGCCCGCGGCCTCGATGGGGGCGCTGCAGGTGGCCCAGCGCAGGCGTTTCCCCGTCGCGGCGGCGGTGACGGCGGTGGGCATCGCCGCCCACGTCGTCCAGGGGCTGTGGCGGCCCAACTCCGGCATCTCGTTCGGCTGGTGGCTGCTGCTGATCTCCGCCGCCTACGGTGCGGTGCTCGGCTGGGGAGCGCTGGCCCGTTCCCGCCGCGCCCTGCTCGAATCCCTGCGCGAGCGCGCCCACCGTGCCGAGGCCGAGCAGGGCAGGCGCGTCGCCGAGGCCCGCATGGGCGAACGCCGCCGGCTCGCCGCGGAGATGCACGACGTGCTGGCCCACCGCCTGTCCCTCGTGGCCACCCATGCCGGGGCGCTGGAGTTCCGCCCCGACTCCTCGCCGGAACAGCTCGCACGGGCCGCCGGGGTGATCCGCTCCGGTGTGCACCAGGCGCTGGAGGAGCTGCGCCAGGTGATCATCCTGTTGCGCGAGCAGGACGACGACGACCACTCCGACGAGCTCGCGCCCCGGCCGGACCTGGCCGACCTGCCCCGCCTGATCACCGAAGCCGAGGGAGCCGGCCAGACGGTACGGCTGCGCGAGGAGGTCACCGACGTCGCCGCCCTGCCGGTGGGGGCGTCGCACACCGCGTACCGCGTCGTGCGGGAAGGGCTGACCAACGCCCGCAAGCACGCGCCCGGCCTGCCGGTCGAGGTGTCGTTGCGCGGCGCTCCCGGCACGCCCCTGCTGATCGACATGCGCAACCCGCTGCCCCCGGCGGGCACGCCCGCCCTCGCGCCGGGCAGCGGGGTCGGCCTCGTCGGGCTCACCGAGCGGGTACGCCTGGCGGGCGGTCAGCTGGACCACCAGAGCACCGAGGGAGAGTTCCGGTTGCACGCCCGGCTACCATGGCCCGCGTGATCCGCGTGTTGCTGGTCGATGACGACGCCCTTGTCCGCGCCGGCCTGTCCATGATGCTCGACGGCGTGGGCGGAATCTCCGTCGTCGCCGAGGCGGCCGACGGGCAGGAGGCCATCTCCGCGGCCGACGCCCACGCGCCCGACGTCGTCCTGATGGACCTGCGCATGCCGCGCGTCGACGGCATCACCGCCACCCGCCGGCTGCGCGCCCGCGCCCGGCCGCCCGAGGTCATCGTGCTGACGACGTTCGACACCGACGAGAACGTCCTGCACGCGCTGCGCGCCGGCGCCGCCGGGTTCCTGCTCAAGGACACCGCGCCGCCGCAGATCGTGGAGGCGATCACCCGGGTCTCCGAGGGAGACCCGATCCTGTCCCCGGGCATCACCCGGCGGTTGATGGAGCGCACCGTCGCCCAGGCCGGGGCCTACGAACGGGCCCGCACCGCGCTGGCCGCCCTCACGCCGCGCGAGCAGGAGGTGGCGCTGGCGATCGGCAAGGGCCGGACGAACGCCGACATCGCCGCCGACCTCGCCATGGGCATCACGACGGTGAAGGCCCACGTCTCCAGCATCCTGACCAAGCTCGACCTGGACAACCGCACCCAGATCGCGCTCCTCGCCCACGACGCGGGCCTCACCTGACCGATGCCCCGCCCCGGCCGGGCAGTGCGGGACGACGTGCCCGGCCGCGAAGCCCGGCCGCGGCCAGGTGCCGGCCGGCGGGGTCTGCGCTCAGTCGAGGACCGCGACGGCCTCCAGGGTATCCGCGAGCGGGTACGGCTTCGCAAGCCCCAGCGGGTCACGCTGCATGGGTGGAGTTTCCGCCAGTTGGGCGGCTTCATCGACTACAAGGCGGCCCGGGCCGGTGTCGCCGTCATCCACGTCGATCCGTCCTACACCTCACAGCAGTGCTCGCAGTGCGGGCACGTGGACCGGCGCAACCGGCCCGGCCAGGCTACCTTCTCCTGCACGTCGTGCGGCTTCGCTGAGCACGCCGACGTCAACGCAGCCCGCAACATCGCCGCACGCGGTGAGACGGGCTGGGCAGTGAGTCACGCTGCCTGACGCGGACCAGACCGTGCACCCCATGTACGGCGAGGAGCTGCAAGCTCGGTCGTTCACGGCCGAGAAGCTGACGGCTGGTCGTAGTGGCCGGCGGCGATGTCCTCCAGCAGGGTGGGGCCGGTGGGCCGCCAGCCGAGCAGGTCGCGCGTGATCGTGCTCGTGGCGGGGACGTCGGCCGACAGGAAGCGGCCGACGAACGGGATGTCGCCGGCGAGCTGCTCCGCCGGGGCCGAGATCGCGGGCACGCCGAGGCGGCCTGCCAGCGCTTCGGCGATGCTGCGGACGCTCACGCCCTCCTCGGCGGCGGCGTGCAGGATCGAGCCCGCGGGGGCGTTCTCCAGGCCGAGCCGGACCAGGCGGGCGGCGTCGGACCGGTGCACGGCCGGCCAGTGCTGCCGCCCCTCGCCGGGATAGGCGCAGGCTCCGCGCTGCCTGGCGGCCCGCGCGACGATGGAGATGAATCCGTGGTCGCCCTCGCCGTGGACGGTCGGGGCGAAGCGGACGGGCACGACCCGTACACCACGGGCGGCGTAGCTCAGGGCGAGGTTCTCGGCGCCGCCGCGCGGTGAGCCGGGGCCGACGGCGGGGCTGAGGTCCCGCTCTGTCAGCGCGCGTCCGAGGCCGGGTATGGCCAGGCCGCTCGCCAGGACGAACGGCCGGCCGGACTCCGCGAGCGTGTCGCTGATGACCTGCACCGAGGCCCGTTCGGCCTGGTCGGAGAGCTCGGGGTGGGCCCAGTCGTGCTTGTTGGCGAGGTGGACGACGCCGTCGGCCGCGTCCGCGCCCTCGCGGATCAGGTCGAGGTCGTCCAGGTCGCCGCGGTGGACTGCGGCCCCGAGATCCTTGACGACGGAGGCCGAGGCGTCGGAGCGGGCCAGGCCGGTCACCGTGTGACCGCCGGCGATGAGCTCGGCGACGACGGCGCGGCCGATGAACCCGGATGCTCCGGTGACGAAGACGTGCATGGGGTGCGCTCGCTTCTCTCTTGATGTCATGAACTGACATCACTCATCCTAGCGCCGATGTCAGACACTGTCATCACCGGCGGTACGGCTACGATCCGGACATGGCACGTTGGGCACCCGGGGCATCAGAGCGGCTGCAGCGGGCGGCGATGCAGCTGTTCGCCGAGGACGGGTTCGAGGCGACGACCGTGGCCGGGATCGCCGGGCGGGCCGGGGTGACCGAGCGCACGTTCTTCCGGCACTTCACGGACAAACGCGAGGTGCTGTTCGCCGGTGAGGAGCTGCTCCAGCAGGTCTTCGTGGAAGCGATCGCCGACGCGCCCGCCGGCGAGTCCGTGGCCGGTCCGCTCGTCGCGGCGCTCGACGCCGGGGGCCGGGCCCTCCAGGAGGCGCGAGGCCGTGACTACGCCCGCGCGCGCAACGAGATCATCATGGCGAACGAGCAGTTGCGCGAGCGCGAGCTGCTCAAGCTGGCCAAGCTCGCCCAGGCCGTGACCGCCGCGCTCGTCGCCCGCGGCGTCGCCCACGTCAGCGCCGGCCTGGCCGGCGAACTGGCCGTCCTGGTGTTCAGGACGGCCTTCGACCGGTGGATCGCCCCAGGAGAGACGCGCGACCTGGTCGCGTTGCAGCGCGAGGGGTTCGCCGCGATCAGCGACCTGACCCGTGCGAAGACCTGACCGCATGCCCGACGATGACGAGGCCTCGCAGTCCTTGCTCGACCACCCGGTCTCACAACATGAGAGCGCTCCAGCAGTGACGAGGGTGGCGCCTGACTGATAGGTCGCCCATAATCGAGATTACGGCCGTTTCTGCAGTTTGTACGTTTATGGAGACGGAGCACCGTTGATTGAATTCCGCGTACTGGGGCATCTCCAAGTGCTTAACGCAGGAAATCAACTGAAACTCACAGGCGAAATGCGGTGCCGGCTGCTGGCTGTGCTGTTGTCCGAGGCGAATCGGCCGGTGCGAGTGGACGTCCTCATAGATGCGCTATGGGACGGCGAACCGCCTCGGAGCGCTCGTAAAGGTTTACAGGTCTATGTTCACCGTCTCCGGCGCACGGTGGGCCTGGCCGATCGCATCAACTACGGCAGCAACTCCTATTCGATCTGGGTTGAAACGGCGGAGTTGGACGCAATGCGTTTCACGGACCTCGTGCGAAGGGCACGCATCGCACAACGCGCCGGTTACCTGGAGGAAGCGAGCGGTCTGTATCGTGCGGGGCTGGACTTGTGGCGGGGGCCAGCCTATGCCGACATTCACTCGGTCATTACGGAGTCTCACCGGCTGGAAGAATTGCGTCTCCAGGCGTGGGAGGATTGCTTCGACGTCGAACTGATGCTCGGCAGGCGAGATGACATGATCACTGAACTGACCATGCTCATCGCGGAGCACCCGTTCAGGGAGCGGCTCCGAGCTCAGCTTATGGCAGCGCTCTACAAGGCCGAGCGGCAGGCCGAGGCGCTCAAGGTCTTCCACGAGACCCGGACGCTGTTCGCCGACGAGTTCGGCATAGCGCCCGGCGCTCGGTTGCACGCACTGCACTCGTGGATACGCGAGGCCGTCTCGGCCCGGGCGGGCCAGGACTTGCGGTGTCCTTCCTCTCTGCTCGGCTTCGTGGGACGGGCGGAGGACCTCTATTGGCTGTCGGCGCTGCTCAATCACGGTGACGGCTCGGAGCCTGTGAACGTAGAAGGTCCCTCCAGCGGTTGACTGTAAACGACTACAGGCGGCGTGACATGCGTCGCCGGATCGGCTTCTCGACCAGCTCGCCACTGATGAAGGCGTACAGAAGGGTCAGGACGGTGATCGTCGCGAGATTCATCGCGAATCCTCCTGTCCATCCCTGTTGTCCGGTCAGCGCATACCAGGTGTCAATGGCGATGAACTGCCACAGGAAGATCCCGTAAGAGATGCCGCCGAGCATGCCCACGGGACGGTTCGCCAGCAGCCTGCGTACGAGACCGGGGGATGACGTAAGCGCGGCCGGCGCCACCAGCGAGATGGAGATGACCGCGTACAGGGCCTGCTCGGCCAGGCTCGTCGCCAGATCAGAGGGGGCGACGTAGCGGCCGCCCGTCACGGGCGTCGAGGCCAGCGCGTACGCCGCTCCCGCGATGATCCAGCAAATCCACCACCATCGCGTGAGCGTACGCCGGACCTCCTCCCGCATGGACGACAGCCATACCATGACGACCGCCAGCGCCATACCACCCGCGAAACACGCCCCGTAGCGGGGCAACCAAAGCTGCATATAGCCAGTGCCCACAGGCGAGAACTGAACGAGCGTCCAGACGAACGACGCCAGCGCGACTCCCGTGACCGCGACGAGTTGTCGTTTCGCGCGGTCAGCCACTCCCGTAGCGCCTCCGGACAACCAAGAGAGCAGCAACGCCATCAGCGGCAACGTGAGATAGAAAGCCGCCTCCACCGACAGGCTCCACATCTGCATCAGTCCCGGCGGGCCGGTACTGTTCCACCATGGCGCGGTGTCGTAGTTGTGGGTCAGCGTCAGGAGCTTCAGCCAGGTCCACAGATCGCCGACGTGTTCGCGTGACCAGCCGAAGATGGCTACCACGACGACGATCCAGTAAAGAGGCAGGATGCGTAGCGCGCGCCGGATCAGATAGTCACGCGAGCCAGGAGGCCGCTCGCCGGTCAGTGAGGCGAACGCCCACGGCCGGTACAACAGCAGCCCGGAAAGCACGAAGAAGATCGATACGGCGACGTCCAATCTCGACAGCAGAGCTCCGGCAATACCGTCCTGCAGCGCCAACCCCGTCTGCAGCGCCACGTGATAAATCAAGATCATCAGGGCGGCCAGTGCCCTGATGCCGTCGAGGGCGTGGACCCTCGCGAGGACGATGGGCCCTCGCGGCGGCACGCCCGTAGGCCGATGGATCTGGTCAGAGGACATCATCCAGCGTTCCGTCGAGCCAGGCGGCCAGGGCCCTGGGGTCCTGCCGGGGTCCTTGCAGGTCGCCGATATGGTTGTACACCGCACGCACCAGTTGGGGTTGCGTCGCCAACGAGCCCGAACAGCCGCTGCCCTGCAGCGCCAAGGCGAGACCCGCCCAGTCCGTGACGTCGTCTGATCCTGCCACGATGCGCTCGGCGTAGAGGCGAGCGGCCGTCGTGTGGTCGGCGTGTATAAAGGCCAGGTCGGCATCGTTCGCGTCCCGCACTTCCGCCTTCAGATCCGCGTAGAGCCGCTCACCGGACTGCGGCGACCGGGCCTCCACGTATCGCAGTTTCAGCCGGATGTAGCTCGGGCTGACGCCGAGCCACTGCCGTATGACCTGCTCTGTTGCGCCCGCAGCGTGGGGCGCGGGCTCACCGGCGATCCACGCCTTGGCCAGGCGCAGGAGGGTGTCCGCGTGGTGGTGGAGGTTGTTCAACTTCCAGAGGAGCCGGTGGTCGAGGATCGCCGCCCGCGCCCACGTCGCGTACGGCTCGGGTACTTCCTCGTCGGCGCCCCAGCTCCGTAGCGTGGCGTCCATGCTGGCGACGAATGCAAGGCCGTCCGTGTTGAGCATGCCCGACTCCAGCAGGGTGCCGGTGCCGATGAGGCACTGCTCCCGTGCCATCGCGAATTGGAAATGTGGGTACGCACGGCTCGTACCCTGGTCGAGGTGGCGGTGCTGCCGCCAGAAGTCGGTGATGCCGAAGAAGGCGTACGTCGCGTGCAGCAGGCCGTGCACCGGCCGGGCGTCGCTGCGGGCGGGAGAGTAATAGAGTCTGCCGTCGTCCTCGTGGAGAAGAGGACACAGGTCGAGCAGCGCATTGAGCTTGGAATGCTGTGCCTCGTGAACGAGGGTCTCGGCGAGAGTACCGGGATGATCGCACTCGGTGAGCTGGACCGCGCCGAACGCGTCGCGGGTGGACGCGCTCTCACCCTCGCGCTCCGCCTGCGGGATGAGTGTCGCCAGCACCTCGGCCGTGGAGACGGCACGCTTGTGACTCACGGCAACCATGAGTATCCATGTCCTGCGCACTCGGTCGGACCAGCGGCCGACGGCGTCCGCGTCCAGCCGGCCGGCCACGCCCGTGCGCATAGCCCGGTCCGGCCCGAGGTCGTCCAGATCCACCTTCAGGCGTACGCCCGCGCTCTCTGCCGTGATCTCACGTAGCCCGAGCCATCCCGGGCTGTCCTCGCGGTGGTCGGCAGGCAGCTTGACCGTGGTGTCACCTGAGGTGAGTGACGCTCCCTGCCCATCGTTGCGGATGGTCACGCTGCCGCTCGTGGGAAAGCACGCCTGGCCGAACGTGGGCAGCAGGAGGGCGCCTCGCCGCAAGGGAGCCGCCAGCTCGAACTCGATCCCGGCCCTGATCGCCGCGGCGGCCGCCACGCCGCCCAACCCACCGAGCATCTCGCGAACGTGCCCGGGATCAGCATCGAGGTCTTGCGTCAGGCGCAGGCAGGCATGCGCCCACGCAGCGGTCTGAGGATGCAGGAGCAGGGATGTGACCACCTCCCCATGAGCCTCCTGCGCGGAGGCGAGCAGGTCATAGGCGGCTTCGTAACCCGACGCCGCGTACTCTTCCGGGTGGTTCTGTTGTCCGGCGTGCATGATCGCACGGAGGAGTAGGGCGTGTTTGCCGAGCTGGCCTACGCGGAGAATCGTCACCATGGCGAGCTCATCGCGGCCGGTGGCCAGCGCTTGGAGATCCCGGGACGTGATCATCAGAACACCGTTCATTCTTTGACGAGGGTGACTCGGTGAGGCCGGGCAGTGGTCGGAGGGTCAACGCACGACTTCTGCCGCGTCACGAAGGTCCGCGGCGATGCGCTGGGCGATGTACGTGACAAGGCGGTACAGGTCGGCGCAGTAGACGGAGGGATGGCGAAAACCGGAGCCGGCCCGGTAACGGTGCACGTAGTGACCGCCACCGCAAATGTCGCGTACCCGGCAGCCCATGCAGGTGTCGGAGAGCGCGTCCAGCCCCGCCTGCCTGGCCACCACGCCGGGGTGCTTCAGCGCGTCGTCGAAGCTGTGCGAGAAAATGTCGAAGCCGGTTGCAGTGGCTCCCTCAAACGCCGACTTCAGCGAGCAGACCTGCTCCACGGTGGCGCTCGTCTCGACTTCGATCAGCCTGATCGCGGCCAGGCCGATCACCTCGTCGTTGCTGCGCCCGCCGAGCATTTCGTCCACGACAGCGCGCAGAGTCCGCACGACGGTCTCTTCCGACGGCGCCGAGTACCACCGTTCGAAGATCGCGACCAGCCAGTCACCGTACGGGGTATGCTCCGGGTCATCCCTCCAGTGGGGCGGCGGTTCGTTCCAGTTCGCGTGCGGCAGCATGAAGTCCATCGTCGGTGGCTCGAACTCCAGCAACGCCTCATAGCTGTCCACCGGATCGTTGTCGACATCGATCGTGCACAACAGGCCGGAGAAGAGCCGGCGGTAGGACGGCCGGTTCAGCAACCTCAAGCCACGAACGACCTCCTCGTAGCTGCTGCGACCGTTGGCATGGCGGCGGTGCCTGTCGTTGGCGTGACGGTTGCCGTCCAAGCTCACGCCGACGTCGATGTCGTGCCGGTCGAACACTCGCAGGAACTCCTCGTTGAGCAGCACCGCGTTGGTCTGCACGCTCAGTCTCAGTGTGGTGTCCGAAGGCATCGCCGCTCGCAGCGTCGCGGACGCCTCATCGATGAACTGAGGGCCCGCGAGAAGTGGTTCACCGCCATGGAAGACGACACAGACCTCCGGCAGGGCATGGGCGGCGGCGTGCTCGCCGATGCGCCGTGCCGTCTGATCCAGGATCTTCGTGCTCATGGCGCCGGGACGGGTGCGCCAAGACTGATCGGCGAGCTCGTACATGTAGCAGTAGTCACACGCCAGGTTGCATCGGCCGTGGACCTTAAGGACGAACTCGCGGAACGGTGCGGATCGCCAGCCGGGGCGTGCCATGACTGTGGTGGCCCAGTCTGCGTCGGGCCACTCCCTGGAGCTTGGACGTGCCGACAGGACGATCGGAACGGGCTGCATGGGACCCCTCTCGAAATGACTGGGAGTGGGAGCGGTGCGGGGGCGCCGCTCCCACCTCCGTCAGACACGTGGTGCGACGCTGTTGAAATTGTTGAGCGGGCCCACGGTCCCCGTTTCTGAGGTCGCTCTGGCGATGGCCTGAGCCAGCACGGAGCCGTCATTCGCCTTGAGCTTGGCCAGATCCACGTTCACCGCTGCGGGCCCGTCCGATGCGGTGGTCCCGGCGTTCGCCATTCCGGCGCCGGTGATCACGCCGACGATTGCAGTCGCGGCCACTGTCGCCAGCTGGATCGTCTTCTTCTCCATGGGTCTCCCTGTATCGATTCGGACAGGCGGTTTCGCCTTCCCGCGGCCATGGTCGGACACGGTGGTTAAGTGGCGGTTGCCCCCCGGTTGAGCGTGAAGGGCACCGTCGGTTGCGTCCGGAAAGATCGTCGGGTGAAAGTGGCGGGGCAGTTGGGGGACTGCGCCGGCGCGTCGGCGACCCGTATGCGATGACCAGGTTTTCTGGACTTGCTGGTCCATTTTTTGCTCACTACCTTGTGGCCGTCCGACGATATGGCGCGAAGGCCAGGGGTTCTTTCATGCATGCGATGCGTATCAGCGAGTACGGCGGTCCCGAGGTGATGAGCTGGACCGAGCTGCCCGATCCCGTGCCAGGGCCGGGGGAGGTGCTCGTCCGGCTCGGCGTCGCCGGGGTGAACTACATGGACGTCGGCGTCCGTACGGGCCGGGCCCCCGGCTGGAGCCTGCCCGCGATCCCGGGGGTCGAGGGCGTGGGGTACGTCACCGCGCTCGGCGACGGCGTCCAGGGCCTCGCCATCGGTGACAGGGTCGCCTGGTACTACCACCAGGGCAGCTACGCGCAGCACCTCGCCGTCCCGGCGGAGTCGCTGGTGCGGGTGCCCGCCGACGTGCCGGACGAGACGGCGGCCGCGGTGATGATGCAGGGTCTCACCGCGAACCACCTCACGACCGAGACGTACCCGATCGAACCGGGCGTCACGGCGGTGGTGCACGCCGCTGCCGGGGGAGTGGGGCTCGTGCTGACCCAGCTGATCAAGGTGAGGGGCGGCACCGTGATCGGCGTGGTCTCACGGGAGGAGAAGGTGCCGGTGGCGAAGGAGGCGGGGGCCGACCACGTCATCGTCTCCAGCGGCGGCGGCTTCGAGGACCGGGTGCGGGAGCTGACCGGCGGCGAGGGCGCGCACGTGGTGTACGACGGCGGCGGGGCGGCGACGTTCCGGTCGTCGCTGTCGGCCCTGCGCCGGCACGGTGTGCACGCCTTCTACGGCCCCCTCATGGGCGTCCCCACGCTCACCCCCGCGGAGCTGCCCAACAGCGTGCTGCTGTCCCATCCGCTCGTTCGCGACCACGTGCCCGACCGGGCGGCGTTGCTCGCGCGTACGGCCGAGGTGTTCGACCTGGTCGGCAAGGGGCGGCTCAGGCCGGTGATCGGAGCGCGCCACCCCCTCGCGGAGGCGGCGCGGGCGCACGCGGACCTCGAGTCCCGCCGTACGGTCGGGAAGCTGCTGCTCCTGCCGTGAACGGCGGGTCAGCCGGCGGTCAGCCGGCTTGGGGCGCCTGCGCCCGCAACCGCGTGATCCACCAGTCGAGCGCGGTGCGCAGGTGGTGGGACTCCCCGGTGGACAACATGATCGACACCCCGCCCTGGATGGCGGCCAGCAGCGCGGCGGCGCTCTCGTCGGCGTCGACGGACAGGGGGAGCAGGTCGTTGCGCTGCAACGCCCTGATCCCGGCGGCCAGGCTCTGCTGCCATCGCCCCAGCAACTCCCTGACGATCGCCCGTGAGCCCGGCGTGTTACGTCCGACCTGGAGGAACAGGGTGTACAGCGGGCACTGGTCGCCCTGCGACTCGTAGCGCTCGACGAGCACGTCCCGCCAGCGGCACCAGGCCTCCCAGGTGTCGAGGCGGGCCAGGTGCGGCTGCTGGTCGTTCAGCACCTGCTCCGCCTCGTACCGGGCGACGGCGAGCAGCAGGGCGTCCTTGCCCTCGGGGAAGTAGTGGAAGAGCTGGCTCTTGCTCGTGCCGGTGTGCGAGCGGACGTCGTCGAGGGTGACGTCGGTGACGCCCTTCTCCCTGACCACCTCGGCGGCGCCGGCGACGATGCGGGCCCGGGTGGCCTGCCCCTTCGGCGTCAGCACACGTCGCACAGTCCCGCTCCCCACCCGCTGGATCCGGCTCCACTGTAGTGCGCCCCGGCCGGACGCCCGCGACCGACGCGGCGCCGGGCTCAGGCCATCAGTACGTCGTTCCCCCAGCGTCCACGGTGGAGGTTCCTCCAGTGGCCGTGCTGGACATGGTGGGAATCTCCATGGTGGGGCCGGGGCGCCGGCTGGTTGTCTGTGGTCATGCGAGTCATCGTGCCTGCCGCTGAAGGGCGGGCGGTCAAGGTCGGCGCTGGTCAGCGCGTACGGGTCACCGATCTCGAGGGGAGTCAGGTGGGTGATCTGTTCGTGTTCGCCGCCGGCGACCTGACCGAGCATCTCAGCGCGTCCCACACCCGGGCCGTCACCAGCCGCCTGTTCCCGGCGGTGGGCGAGCAGTTCGTGACCGATCGGCGCAGGCCGATCCTCACCCTGGTGGAGGACACCTCGCCGGGCGTGCACGACATGCTCATCGCGGCCTGCGATCCCGCGCGCTACCGGGCCCTGGGGGTGAGCGGATTCCACGCCTCGTGCGCGGACAACCTGCGACGGAGCCTGGCCTCGCTGGATCTGGCGAGTGCGCACACTCCGCAGCCGGTCAACCTGTTCATGAGGATCCCGGTGTCGGGCGACGGCCGGCTGAGCTGGCTGAGCGCGATCAGCCGGCCGGGTGACGCGATCACGTTCGAGGCGGCCATGGACTGCGTCCTCGCCGTTTCCGCCTGCCCTCAGGACCTGGTGGAGGTCAACGGCCCGCGGCCGACGTCATTGGCGATCGATCTCCTCAGCGACCACAACCCACGAGCCAAGGAACCAGCACAATGAACGACGTACAGCACCCTGCCCTGCGCCCCGAGACCATCGGCGGGCTGAGCCTGGCCAACCGGCTGGCGGTGGCGCCCATGACGAGGGTGTCGGCCGCCTCCGACGGCACGCCGACAGAAGACATGGCCGGCTACTACGCGGCTTTCGCCCGCGGCGGGTTCGGCCTCGTCGTGACCGAGGGCACCTACACCGACACCCGGCACAGCCAGGGATATCTCAACCAGCCGGGCATGGTCAGCGACGGCCACGAGGCCGGCTGGCGGGAGATCGCGGGCGAGGTGCGCGGCGCCGGCGCGGCGTTCGTGCTCCAGTTGATGCACGCGGGCGCGCTGTCGCAGGGCAACCGCTACCGTGACGACACGGTGGCGCCGTCGGCGGTGCCGCCGCGCGGGGAGAAGATGCCCGAGTACGGCGGGCACGGGCCCTGGGCCACACCCCGCTCGATGAGCCAGGACGACATCGACCAGGTGGTGCGGGGCTTCGTGGCCTCGGCCGTCCGCGCCGAACGGGCCGGGTTCGACGGGGTGGAGGTGCACGGCGCCAACGGCTACCTGATCGACCAGTTCCTGACCGGTTACACCAACACCCGTGACGATCGATACGGTGGCTCGGTCTCCCGCCGGGTACGACTGGCAGCGGAGATCGTCTCCGCCATCCGGGCGGAGGTCGGCCCGCGCTTCTGCGTGGGGATCCGGTTGTCCCAGGGCAAGGTCAACGATCACACCCACCGATGGGCGGGCGGAACCAGGGACGCGGAGATCATCTTCGCGGCGCTCGCCGAGGCGGGCGCGAGCTACCTGCACATCGCCAGCGAAGGACGCGACTGGGTGGAGACGGCGACCCTCGACGGGGGAATGACGATCACGGGCCTGGCCAGGAAGGTGACCGGGCTGCCGGTGCTGGCGAACGGCGGCATGCACGACGTCGGCCGGGCGAGCACGGTGCTGACGGACGGCCACGCCGACGTGCTGGCCCTGGGCCGGGGCGCGCTCGCCAACCCGGACTTCCCGCGGCGCCTGGCCCAGGGGCTGCCCATGGCGGACTTCGACCACCGCATGCTCCAGCCGATGGCGACACTGGCCAACGCCCGGCTGTGGCGGCCCGCGGCCACGGCGGCGGTGTGAGCGCGGCTTCCGGGCCCGGCGGTGAGGGCGGCGGTGTGAGCGCGACCTCCGAGGGGCAGGGCGGGCGTGCGGCGTTCGCCGCGGTGGTCACGCTGACCTTCGACGTGGACGCCGAGACGCCCGTGCTGGCGCAGGGCCGGCGTTACGCCGCTCACGCGAGCACGATGTCCCATCAGGCGTACGGGCCCGAGGTCGGCCTGCCGCGCATCCTGGACCTCCTCGACGAGATGTCCGTGCCGGCCACGTTCTTCGTACCCGGCTGGGTGGCCGAGCACCGCCCGTGGCTGGCGCCGTCGATCACCGAACGGGGCCACGAGGTGGCGCACCATTCCTACAGCCATCGCCCGCCCACGTCGATGACGGCCGAGGAGGAGCGCGCCGACTTCGAGCGGGCCCTGGCCGTCTTCGACCGCCAGGGCATCGAGATCCGGGGGCATCGCGCCGCCTTGTGGGAGGCGTCATGGCAGACCGGCGGCCTGGTCGCGGAGCACGGGCTGCGCTACGACTCCTCCCTCATGGGTGACGACCGGCCGTACAAGGTGCGTACGCCGGCGGGTGAGATCGTCGAGCTCCCCGTGCACTGGTCGCTCGACGACTGGGAGCAGTACGCGTTCCTGCCGGCCCCGCATGTCGGCTCGGTCATCGAGTCCCCGGTGAAGGTGCTGGAGCTGTGGCAGGCCGAGCTGGACGGGATGCGCCACTACGGCGGCCTGTTCAACCTGTGCCTGCATCCGTTCCTGTCGGGGCGGCCCGGGCGGGCGCTGGCGTTGCGGCGGTTCCTGGAGTACGCGCGCGGCTGCGCGGACGTGTCGTTCGCCCGCTGCCGTGACGTCGCCGAGTCGGCCCGCACGGAGGCCGGGCTGGCCGTGCGCGACCTCCACCCGCCCGAGGCCTCCCCGGACGTCTACGCGGACTGACCTCAGTCCATCGCGTCGATGGTCAGTGCCAGGAACAGGTCGACCCGGTCCTCGGTGCGCGCCACGTCCCTGCCGGTGAGCTCGGTGACCTTGGCCAGGCGGTTGCGCAGGGTGTTGACGTGCACGTGCAGCGCCGCGGCCGTCGCCGACCACTGCCCGTCGTGATCGAGGAACGTGCGCAGTGTCAGCTCCAGGTCGCCGCCCCGCCGCGCGTCGTGGTCCTTCAGCGGATCGAGGAGCCCGGCGGAGAACCGGCGAGACGTCTGCGCGTCGAGCAGCCCGATCAGCAGCCGGTGTGTGCCCAGCTGCGAGAAAGCCCGCACCCGGGGGCCGGTGCGGGTGCGGGTGAGCACGCGGCAGGCCTCCCTGGACTGCAGCAGCGCGGGCCGCAGCTCGGCCGCGTGCGAGGCGATGCCGCCGAGGCCGGCGACCGGGCGCAGGCCGGGAAAGCGCCGTTCGACCTCGCGCACCAGCCGCTGCGCCAGCGGTGGCAGCCCGTCTTCCTGACGGCGCCACGGCAGCACGGCGACGACGTCCTGCGTGCCGCCGGCGACCACCACCGGCACCCCCTCGGCGGCGAAGAACTCGCCGATCGCCTCGGCGAGCCCGTGCAGCGTCGCGGTCTCGTGCTGCGCGAACGCCACGGAGCACACGGCCAGCGGGCCACCCGGGTCCACGCCGAAGGCGCGCAGCCTGCCGGGGACCTCGCCGGCCCGGCTGCCCCCTGACAGCACCATCTCCAGGAGCTCGCTGGCGAAGCGCATCTCGATCGCCTGCACGGCCTGCTGCTTGGCGACCTCGAGGCTGAGGAATCTGGCCGCCTGCTCAAGCCCTTCCCGCTCGGCCGAGGTCAGCCGGCGCAGGGGGCGCAGGCAGATGAGGGCGGCGTCGATGTCGCCGACGGCGCCCACGGGAAACAGCGCCGCACGCCCCGCCTCACCCAGCTCCACCTCAAGAGCGGGCGGATGTTTGGCCAGCCCCGTGGCGACGGCGTGCAGCTGGTCCGCGTCGAGGTCGGTGCCTGCCGTCCCGAGCGAGCGGCCCATCCTGTCGACCACCGCGAGGGGCAGGTCGTAGTCATGCCGCAGAACGTTCAGCACCCCGCCGGCGCCGGCTCCCCGGGAGATGGCCGTGGCCAGCGCGTCACCCCGGCGCACCATGCCGACCAGGGCCTGCTTCCGCTCGTCGGCCAGCATGTCGGCGACAGCCTGGGAGACCGCCGTGAACGGCACCTCGATGGAGATCTCCAGCAGCGGCACGTCCTCTTCCCTGCAGGCGTCGACCAGGTCCCGCGGTGTGGCGGACAGCTCGGCACGCAGGCCGAAGACGATGCCGCTGCCGCCGGCGCCCTTGACGCTCCTGACGAACTGGGCGGGCGACACCTGGCCGAGCCACAAGCCGTTGGTCAGGACGAGCTCCCCCTCGTGCACGTAAGGGGACGGGTCGGGCAGCTCGGTGTTGTGCACCCAGGCGACCGGCGCGTCCATCGCGCCCGGCCTGCCCGGGACCAGCACCGTGAGACCGAGGGACGAACGTTCCGCCAAGGAACGAAGCGTGAACACGGTGTGACTATATCCAGGGGAACGCGGCATTCATGGAGATCCCTCTATCGAGGCTCACTCCTGGCGGGCGAGCCGCGGTTGGCGCAGCCGTGCCGCGGCCACGGCGAGCAGCGCGACGGCGGCCAGCGCGAAGACGGTGTTCCCCGCGAGGTCGATCGCCGGCTCCACGGGTACGGCGGGAGGCTGCGGGAAGGCGTGCCAGGCGTAGGTGAGCACGCCGCCGGCCGCCAGCGCGAACGTCTGGCCGGCCCCCCATCCGGGCCGCCGGGACCAGCGGGTCACCAGGACGCAGACCGCGGCGTACACGGTGAGGTTGACGACGACGACCACCCACGCGCCCAGCATGTCGAGCGCCAGGGCCGCCAGCCAGAACACCGCCCCGGCCGCCAGGGAGAAACCGAGCGTCGGCCACGGCCCCGGAGCCTGTCCCCCTGCCCCGGTGACCGGGCGCCGGCGACGCAGGCCGAGCAGGACCAGCAGCCCGGCCAGTACGATCACGCCCGCGACCTGCGCGGGGGAGGGCTGGTGCGCGGCCGGGTCGAACAGGGCGGCGGCCACCGCCCCGACCACGAACAGCAGCCCGGCCACCACCAGCCCGGGAAGACGCAGCCACGGCTCCGCCGCCCTGGCCGGCACGAAGGACTCCACGACCGCGATCGGGACGCAGATGCTGCCCGCCGCGTGCACCCCGCCCAGCACGAACGTCACCCACCAGGCGCTCACCTCCACGCCGGAAATCCACGCGTACGAGGTGAGGTCCATCCCCGCGTAGCCGGGGTTGAACAGGGACCGCGTGACCAGGCCCTCCTCCACGAGGGCGTAGGCGACGGCGAGCAGGACGATGCCCGGCCAGCCGGCGCCCCGGCGCCTGGCCAGCTCACGGACGAGCAGCGCGCCGCCCCCGTACAGCGGGGCCAGGGTGATGAGCGCGAACAGCATGGTGACGGGCAGGTTGCCCAGCAGGAACTCGCCGATCAACGGCGACAACAGGAAGAGCCCGAGCGCGGGCGCGATACGTCCAGCCATGCCTCCAGCCTCGCCAGGCCAGAGCGTGGCCGGTAGTGACGTTCGTCAGAGCCCGTCCTCGAAGCGGTCGTCAGGGCCGGTCGTCAGGGCCGGTCGTCAGGGCCGGTCCTGGGAGTCGCTCTCAGAGCCAGCCCTTCGACTCGGCGGTGCGCGCCGCCTCCGCCCGGTTGCGTGCGCCGAGCTTGCCGATGGCCGACGACAGGTAGTTGCGTACGGTGCCGTCGGACAGGTAGAGACGGCGGGCGATGTCGGCGATGGTGCCGCCCTCGTTGGCGGCACGCAGGACGTCGCGTTCGCGGCCCGTGAGCGGGTTCGACCCGGCGGAGAGGCTGGCGGCGGAGAGCTTGCGGTCGAACACCCGCTCCCCGGCGTGCACCCGCCGGACGGCGTCCGCCAGTTCCCCGGCCCGGGCGTCCTTGACCACGTATCCGGAGACGCCGGCGTCCATGGCCCGCCGCAGATATCCGGGGCGGCCGAAGGTGGTCAGGATGATCACGCGTACGCCGGTGAGCCCGGCCGCGGCGCTGAGACCGTCGAGGCCCGGCATCTCGATGTCGAGCAGTACGACGTCCGGACGGAACCGGGCGACGGCGCCCGCCACCTCGTCGCCGCGGCCGACCTGGCCGACGACCTCGAGGTCGGGCTCCAGGCCGAGCAGCGCCGCCAGCGCCTCGCGTACGAGATGCTGATCGTCGGCCAGCAGAACCCGGATCATGTCACCTCCGCCACACCCGCCCGCCGGCCGCGCTCGGAGCGATCACCATACTCACCGCGGTCACCGTGTCCGTCGCTTCCGCCGTGTCCGTCGTTTCGGCCGTGTCCGCCGTGGTCATCGTGGCCATCGTGTCCGTCGAATATGGGCAGCCGGGCGGTCAGCAGGAAGCCGCCGCCCTCCGCGGGGCCGCAGTGAAGGGCGCCACCCGCCACGTGGACGCGTTCGGCGAGCCCGCGCAGCCCGTTGCCGCAGGCGTCCGGGGTGCCAGGGGTGTCCGCGGGTCCGCGGCCGTCGTCGTACACCTCCGCGTACGCCTGCCCGTCCTCGACGCCGAGGCGGATGCGGCAGTGGCGGGCGCCGCTGTGGCGGACGACGTTGGTCGTGGCCTCCCTGACCACCCACGCCAGGACCGGCTCGGCGTCGGCGGGGACTGGGCCGGCCCCCACGTCCAGCCGCACGCCCGCGGTGCCGAGCGCGCGGCGGGCGCCGTCCAGTTCTCCGGGCAGGGACGGCTCCCGGTAGCCCCCGATCGCTTCACGCACGTCGGACAACGCCTGCCGGGAGAGCTCCTCGACCTCCTCCATCTCCGCTCTGGCCCGTTCGGGGTCGGCCGTGGCGAGCCTGGCCGCGAGCTGGCTCTTCACCGTCATCACGGCCAGTCTGTGACCGAGGAGGTCGTGCATGTCGCGGGCGAAGCGCAGGCGCTCGTTGTCCACGGCCAGCCGCTCGACCTCGACGTTGGCCTCGCTCAGCGCCTTGTTCGCGGCGTTGAGCTGGAGGAAGGCGCGCATGGCCACGGTGAACACGACGGTCTGCAACGGCATCCACCAGAACTCGGCCGGCGACTTCCCGAGCAGCAGCAGGGCCGGCACGATGGCCACGACCACCGCCCCGCCCACCGCCGGCAGGGCCCGCACGGGCAGCGCCGTGGCCGCCGCGGTGATGAGGAAGTACGACGTCGCGAACACCCACATCTCGCCCAATACCGGCACCATCGCGGCCGCGACCAGGAAGAGCAGGATCAGGCTGTACGGCGTCGCGTTGCGGTGGGGGTGGTCCAGCGCCGTCCACACGACCCTCAGATAGAGGGCGGCGAAAGACGCCAGACCGGCGACCATCAGCCCGGCCGTGACGCCCGACGGGCCGGAGCCCAGGAACCCGGGCACCGGCCACAGCAGGACGACGAGATAGACGGAGGTCCACAGCCGGCCCTTCATGCGCCCCACCCTAGCCAGGTGCTCCTCCCACCGAATCCTGACGAATGTCACAATGTCGGCGCCTGGTCGCTCGCCCAGGACGGCCGGCGCCACTGTGCTCTGCTCGGGCGCAGACCCCTCTCCTGCGCAGTGGCCGGTCGCAGCCGACAGCGTCTTCCGGGATGAGCCGGGGGCGCCGGCGGGGAAGGGCGCCCCAGGGGTCAACCGGCCGTACTCACCTCATCCGAACGACTGCCAGGTGCCGGCGAGGCCCTGCTGCTCGATCCCTCGCGCCTTCCAGTCGCAGACCCCGCCGGGGAAGATCTTCCGCAGCCGGTCGAGCTGGGGCTCCGTCAGAGGAGTCCCGTACGCGGCGGGATCGACCGGCCGGAGCCGGCACTTGACGACGTCGCCCGCCATCGAGGCGCCCGCGACGAGCCGCGGCGAGGTCCACACCGGGTACAGCGTGTTGCAGGTGGTCGTGCCGTTGCCGGCGACCTGGCGTTCGGTGATCTTGCGGGGTTCGGGGTCGCGGGTCCAGCAGGCGTCCGTGAGCTCGCGTGGCTTGTTCCGCACCACCTTGTCGAGCGGGCGGCCGGGACGGTGGTCGGCGCCGATCGCGGTGAGCCACCGGTCCATCTGGGTCAGCGCGTCGAGCAGGACGGGGCTGTTGAGCGAGAACCCGCCGTACCGGTTGTCCTCGACGAGCATGACCTGGTTGGCGTGGGTGCCGTTCGCCTTCTGCAGCCGCTCCCGGGTGGAGAACGAGTGGAAGCGCATGTGGATGTCCCCGCCCTGCGCGTCGTCGGTGTAGGCGCGGTAGTCGATCATCGGCATGCGCGCCAGGCCGGCGCCGGCGTTGAGCAGCCGCCCGCTCCGGTACGCCGCCCGCGTCGCTGCCAGGTCGGCCTCCGTGCGCCCCGGCACATGGTTCGCGTCGGCGTCGAAACCGCCGATCCCCTCGTTGAGGTCGAGGAACTGCTCGACCGTGATCGCCTTGTCACGCAGGGCGCCGAGGCCGTACTGGATGCCGGTGTTGTCCAGCGGACGGCGGGCGAACCCGGTCTGCGGATCGCGGCCGTAGACGTTGACGGTGTGGTCGTACACGTCGCACCGGGCGCCGCCCGGGTTGTCGTCCGGGTGGTAGCGCGACGACTCGGGCAACTGGCCCGGGCAGAAGATCCGCGGGTCGATCCGGCCGCCGCCCCCGGCGAGGTTCGCGATGCTCTCCCACCGTCCGAAACCGGAGACGGCCTGCTGCTGCTCCTGGCTGAAGGCGCCGGGCGCGACCTCGCGGAAGTAGTGGTCGAGCAGGCGCGCGTCGGTGATGGTGTTGACCGTGGCGAAGCCGACCTCGGGGAAGCTGCAGCCGGAGACGATGCCGTCGAGCAGGCCGGGATAGTTGTCGCCGATCTGGTGCGTCTGGTACGACCCGCCCGAGCAGCCCCAGCCGATGGTGAACCTGGGAGCGCCGTACGCCTCGATGAAGCGTTCCTTGACCATGCTCATCGTCTCGGCGGCGAGGAGATCGTTGCAGTTGTTGCCGAAGACGTTGAGCGAGGAAGACGCCACGGCGTACCCCTGGCGCAACATCCTGTCGTCCATCACGGAGCCGGTGTTGCGCCCCTGGATGTACCAGCCGCTGGAGCAGCCGCCGCCGAAGGTGTAGATCAGCCGGCCGTTCCAGCCGGGCGAGCGCCGCCACGGATCCGGCTCGGCGGCCTCGGGGTCGGCCAGCATCGACATCTCGTAGACGGCCCGGTTGACGGTGCCGGTCTCCACCCGCACGATGTACGGCACCCGGCGGCCGTCGCTCGTCGTCGTCCAGGCCAGATCGGCCGGGCGCGTCCGGTCCGCGGGCAACGGCGCGAACTTCCCGGCCGTGGTGCGGTACACGTGGTCGACGCGGGTGGCGATCGAGCAGTTCTCGTCCGCCGGCGGGCCGAGCTTGTCCCCGGTCACCGTGGTGAACGCCTCGGTGTCGCAGACGAACGGCTGCTCGTGCGGTCCCGAGAACACCGGCCCGGTGACCGGATGGTCGTCGAGAACGATGTGCGCCGCCCGGACGCCACGCGCCGTCGCCGTGAGGACGTTGCGCCCGGTCCGCAGGTCGGTCACCAGTCCTTCCAGTGCGCGGCCCCGGTCGACGGCACGGAAGCTCGCGGTCACGTCCTTCCCGTCGCGCTTCACCCGTACCTTCTTGGCGGCGACGTCGTCGGGGATGTCGAGGCGGACCAGGGCGTTCCCCGCCGACACGACCTGCGGGCGCGACGAGAGCACGGTGAAGGCGAGCCCGTCGCCCCCCTTCGGGTCCGCGGCGGTCGCCGGGGCCGAGGCGAGGGCGGTCGCGACGACGACGGCAGCCGGCAGTGAGGATAACCGGCGTACAAACGATCTCATATGGGCTTTTTACGTCATAAACGATCAATGCGCCATAGATCCCGTCGGTCGGTCCCGACGAAGCTTCGGCTGAAGGGGGTCAGCGCCGGGGATCGATGTGGATCTTCGGGCCGGGACCGGCGCCGGAGGGACGGCGGCCCGCCAGGACGCCGGCGGTGCCGGCCAGGCCCACCGTGGCGGCCACGAGCGGGCGGGCGTCCACCGCGCCACGGGCGTAGGCGGCGATGGCGCCCTCCAGCCCGGCGGAGCCGCCCAGGATGCCGACGGCGGTGACGTCCTTGAGGACCAGCTCGCGCGTGTCGATCGTGGACGGAACGCCGGCCAGCCCGATGCAGACCACGCGCCGGGCGGGCTCCACGAGCCGCGCCGCGAGAGCGGGCAGCCCGGCCGCGTTGGAGGCGTCGACGACGGCGTCCCAGCGCAGTGGCGGAAGCGACGTACGGGTCCAGACGTGCTCGAAGCCCAGCCGGCGGACCGGCGACAGGCTCTCCTGGTCGCGGCCCATCAGATGGACCTCGATCCCCTGCGCGTCCGCGAACAGCGCCACGAGCAGGCCGATCGTGCCCGTCCCGAGGACCAGCAGCCGCTCACCGGGGTCGAGCACGGCGGCGCGGACCGCCCGCAGCGCGTTGCCTCCGGGCTCGACGAGCGCGCCGAGCGCGGGGTCCACGGTGTCCGGCAGGGGATGCAGGGCCGTGGCGGGCACCGCGAGCTGCTCGGCCAGCGCGCCGTGGCGGCCCCGGCTGATGCCGATCTCGGCCAGGCCGGCGCAGACGTGATGGCGGCCGTCGCGGCAGCGCTCGCAACTCCCGCAGCCCAGCATCGTGTCACCCGTGACGCGGCGGCCGAGCCAGCCGCCGTCCACCCCCGGTCCGACGGCGGAGACCCGGCCGCACCACTCGTGGCCGGGGCGCAGCGGGTACCAGGAGCGGCCGGTGCGCAGGTAGCTCATCTCTCCGGTGAACAGCTCGACGTCCGTCCCGCACACGCCGGCCCGCTCGACGTCCACGACCACTTCCCCGGGCGCGGCGGCCGGCGGCTCCACCTCGTGCACGGCGGTCTCACCCGGACCGGTCAGAACCAGCGCGCGCATCGGCGCAGCCCCGGGACGGTGACGTACGGCTGAAAGCTGTCGGAGCCGCGCGGGTGACGTGCGGGGCGAACGTGCGCACCCCGCGTCGCCGGTCTGGTGCCCACCATCTCCTCCAACCCGGTCGAGCGGGGACGCCGGGCGCCTGCGGGACCCGGCCACGTTCCGGACATTAGACCATCGTCCGGAACGCCGCGCCTCGGTTCCGGCGGCGCTGCGGCCCCGCAGGCCTGTCACTACGGCTGGTCGCCGGGCTTGTCGACGACCTCGGTCTCCATGCGTGCGCTCCACGTCAGAGGGGTGCCGGCGGTGACGGTACGCGGCGGGATTCCGGCAAGATGGAGGTCGTACGTGCGATCGGCGACGCTTTCGCGGTATGTGCCCAGGAGCCGGTAGTCCTGAGCGCTCACGATGATCTCGGAGCGCACCCACGTTCCCGTGTAGACGAATGCGATTCCGTGGCGGCCCGCCGCGTCGACCGCGTCCTGCTTGACGCTGGTTCCCTCAATCGTGGGCAGCGCCCGGAACAACGCGGCCCGCACGCCGGGGACCAGCGGCTGCTCGGCCAGTAGCTCGGAGATCCGCTGGAAGATCCGCTCCGCTCTGGTCGCGCTGATGTCGTCGAACTCGGTGACGGGGGTCGCGTCGACCACCGCCCCGACCCTGGCGATCATCTCCTCGGGAGTGACCGGTGCCCGGGCCAGGTCCTCGGCCGTCACGCCGGCGCCGGCCTTCTCGATGACGATCTTGCCGGTGCCGTCGTCGAGCGCGGTCTGCTTGCCGTCCAGGCTGTGCCACGTCTCCAGAGTCATCCGCTTGTCGCGATCCACCTCGGGGTCCGGTTCCTTGACGGGAGCGATGATCTGCTTCACATAGAGCCACCGGCCCGACGAAGGAGTGGTCGTGTACGGGTCGGTCTCGGCACGTTCGGCGGCCTTGTCGCCGAGATCCCGGACACTGGCGACCGGGGCCGTCGCAGGGGGTTCGCCCGCGCGGGTCAAGAGGACACCGGAGGCGACGGCCACCGCGACCGATGCGGCCAGCGCCAGCCGCCAGGCCAGGCGCGGCCTGCGCCGCGGCGGCGGGGAAACCGAACCGCGCGCGTCCGGCTCGCGCATCGCCACCTGCAACCGAGCGCGCGCCGACTCTCTCGCCTCGCTGGTGATCGGCGGGGTGGCGTGGAGGAACTGTCCGAACTCGTTCATCATGTGTCCTGTCTCGTCTCATGGCCGGTGCCGAGGGCGGCTTTCGCCTTCTTGCGGGCCCGGTGCAGGCGCGAGCGCACGGTCCCGACCGGGATGCCGAGTGCCTCGGCCACCTCCTCGTAGGCCAGTTCTCCCAACGCCACCAGCAGCAGCACGTCGCGATCACCCCTGGACAGGCCCGTCAGCGCCCCTGCCAGCCGGCGGTCCTCCTTCTGCGCGGCGACGCGGCCGATCACCGCGTCGGCCATCGGTTCCGCCGGCGGCTCCGCTCCGGTACGTGACAGCGCCCGCAGGAAGCGCTCCTCGTCGCGCCGATGCCGGGCGATGAGGTTGGTCGCGATGCCGTACAACCACGGCCGGGCCAGCGGCTGCGCGTGGTCGTAGGCCGCGCGGCAGCGGAAGGCGGTCAGGAACGTCTCCGCCACGACGTCGTCGGCCGCCTGCACGCCCAGCCGCCGGGCGACATAGCGGTGGATCTGCTCGACGTAGCGGTCGAACAGCCCGGCGAACTGCTCGGGATCGTCGATCGACCGGCGAATGAGGTCGGCGTCGTCCGCCTCGACCATCTCCTCCGGTGGTGTTCGTGTCATGCCTGCTGTTTCCCGATGGGGTGAATCGAGTTCTCGGCGGCCTCAACCTTGCCGTATGACCAGGCCGTCTGCTTCCTGACGTGCTGGGCATGAGACCTGTGAAGCCTGTCCTAGGTCGTGGGGCGAGGGGTCGTGAGGTGAGGGGAGCACGGGTCCACGGGGCGACGGGGTGACCGGCAGGTCGAGGAGGAGTCATGGGCATCGATGAGCTGAGGGCGCGACAGGTGATGAGCCGCGTCCTGGTGGCCGTCCGTCCCGGCGAGTCGCCGCTGATGGCCTGGGAGCTGATGCGCCGCGCCGGCGTGCATCACCTCCCCGTCGTGGAGAAGGACGACGTATGGGGCGTCCTGTCGCGTGAGGACCTGGCTGCGTCCTGGTCGTGCAGCTTGCAGGAGCAGTCGGAGCGGCACGTGGGCGACCTGCTGGCGCGGGACCGCAGGCCCCGCGTCTGCCCTGACACGCCGCTGACGCGGGTCGCCGCCGTCATGCTGGACGCGGGGTGCGATGCCGTCCCGGTGGTGTCCACCGGCGGCCTGGCCGGGCTCATCACCGCCAGGGACATGCTGAGGGCCGTGGCGGGCCGGGTCCATCAGGACGAGCCCCAGCCCGGCGAGGTGGTCACGGGCACGTTCCGCCTGGAGCCCGTGTCGCCGGCCCGGGGCTGAGCCCGGCGGGTGCGGACGGGACCGGAGTGACGTGCGACGAAAGGAGCACAGATCATGATCATCGTAGGAGTGGACGGATCCATGGCCTCACGAGCCGCCGTGGAATGGGCGGCCGACGACGCCTTCCGCATGCGGGTGCCGCTGCGGATCGTGCACGCGGTGGATCCGGGGCCGTACGCGATCGGCAGGTACTCGAAGATCGCCCTGCCCGAGCTGCTGTGGAGCGAGGGCCGCAGCATCTTGACCGAGGCGGAGGCGCTCGTCCGCGAGCGCCGGCCCGCCGTCGAGGTCACCACCCGGGTCGTCGAGGGCGGACCCGCCGTGGTCCTGCGCGAGCAGGCCGAGGACGCCACCGAGGTCGTGATGGGCAGCCGCGGCCTCGGCGGGTTCGCCGGCGCCCTGCTCGGCTCGGTCAGCACGCACGTGGCCGGGCATGCCCGCTGCCCCGTCGTGGTCCTGCGCGGCGAGAGCCGCCCGGCACGCGGGGAGGTCGTCGTGGGGGTGGACGACGCACCCCAGAACGAGCCCGCGCTCGCCTACGCCTTCCGGCAGGCGGAGCTGCGCGACGCCGCCCTCCGCGCGGTGCACGCCTGGCAACTGCCGGTGCACGCGTACGCACCGGTGATCGACTACGACATGGACCAGATCCGTACGGCGCAACACCAGGTCGTACGCGACCGGCTGGCGGCCCTCGCCCAAAGTCATCCCGAGGTGAAGATCATCGAGGACACCCGGTCCACGCACCCCGTGGACGCGCTCACCGGCGCGTCAGAGAACGCGGACCTGCTGGTGGTCGGCTCGCACGGACGCGGCATCCTGGGCTCGATGCTGCTCGGCTCCGTCAGCCGGGGCGTCCTGCACCACGCCCGGTGCCCGGTGGCGGTGGTACGCGCCTGACCAGCGCGAGTGCCGCATCACCCGGGCTCCCGCGTCCCCGAAGCGCCGTCCCCGTGGTCCATCACGAACCGGGCGCGCAGGCTCGCCGCCGCACCGGGGAGGAGGTCAACCGCCGGCGACCTCGCGTACGACCCGTACGAACTCGCCCAGCAGCGGGTTGACCGTGCCCTTCGGCCACGCCGGCGCGATCCGGAGCGGGTGGGCCACGATCGCGCCGTACAACGCGAGCAAGCACGCCGTCGCGTCGCTGACCAAGGCGGCGGCCCTGGAGTACGCGGCCGACGGCATCCGGGTGAACGCGCTGGCGCCGGGCGCCGTGGACACGCCCATGTTGCGGCGTGCGGCCGAGGCGTTCGGGGTGACGTACGAGCAGATAGCCCAGGACTATCCGATCAGGCGGATCGTCGCCGCCGAGGAGATTGCCAGAGTCGTCATGTTCCTCGCCTCGGACGATGCGAGCCCGGTCGTGGGCCACGACGTCGACGCCACCGGCGGTTATCTCGCCGGCTAGGACGAACGCCTCCCCGCGGTGGCACATGCCCTCTTGCGGCATGGTACCTCCCCGCATATCGTCCCGATGTATCAGGTCGATATATCAGTTCGATGGACAGCACGGGAGTCGCTGTGAGACGGATCGACTACGATAAGGAGCAGTACCAGGACTACGCGCGCGGCCGGGCGCTGTCCGGGCCGGAGCTGCGTACCTGGATCGCGGCCTTCGCGGCGGCGCTGCCCGCACGGCGTCCGCTGACGGGACTCGACGTCGGCTCAGGCACCGGCAGGTTCACCCCCGCGCTGGCGCGGACGTTCGGCCCGGTCACCGGCGTCGAGCCGGCGGACCGCATGCGCGAGATCGCGCAGGCGCGGTCCCCGCATCCCGAGGTGCGCTATCTGGCCGGCTCCGCCGAGGACCTGCCGGTGCCGTCAAGCAGCGCCGACTACGCTCTGCTGTTCCTGTCCTGGCACCACGTCCAGGACAAGCCGCGGGCGGTCGTGGAGCTGGGCCGGGTGATCAGGCCGGGCGGGCGGCTGCTCCTGCGCGCCAATTTCAGCGACCACCATCCCAGGCCGTGGTGGCTGGAGCACTTCCCCCGCGGTTTCGAGGTGGACGCCGCGCTGTTCCAGCCGCTGCACGAGGTCATCGAGATGTTCACCTCGGACGGATGGCGCGTCGCCGGCTTCCGTACGGTGACCGTGCCGTCCCACGGCACCTGCGGTGACATGCTCGAACGGCTGCGCCTGCGCACCCTGTCGTTCTTCGCCCAGCTCAGCCCCGACGAGCTGGAGGAGGGTTTTCGCCGCCTGGAGCGGTTCGTCGCCGCGGATCCCGGCGCGCCGGCACCCGAGCTCTCCGAGCCACTGCTCACGCTCGAACGGCCGTAGCCCGGCGCTGCCCGTCCCCGGACGGGGGCGGCCCGGCGCGGTGCCCGTCCCCGGACGGGGGCGGCCCGGTGCTCGCGGTTCTGGGTTATTTCTTCCGACTTATTGACGTAATTCACGTGTCTTCGGCAGACTTCCCGCATGCTGCACATCGGCGGCCCTCCCGCGCGGCCACGGCACGAAGGGACCGCGTCCCCGGGCCGCCACGCGGCGACCGGCCGCCGGGCAGAGGCCGACGTGAGAGGACATGACCGATGACCGACGCCGACGACGCATCGCACGTGGACCGGAGGTTCCTGCTGGCCGGAGCCGCGGGCGTACTGGGGACGGCTGCACTGCCCGCGAGCGCGGAGGCCGCCTCCACGCGCAGGCACCCGCCCAACTGGCCCGACCTCGAGCCCTACGGCCTCGCCGACACCCGCCAGGACCTGTGGCCGCGCCCGGACAACTCCTTCCTGCTCCCCCTCGAACTGCGCCCCCGCGACAGGGAGCTCGGACGGGTCTGGATGCGGGACACCTACGTGAACTGCTTCGTCGTCGACGGCCGTCCGGTCTACGTCGCCACCGGCACCACCCGGGCGGCCGGTGAGCAGGGGCCGGCCCCATGGAACGACGGCATCTTCGTCTGGGTGGCCTCCGACCTGCGGGGGCCGTGGAGGCTGGCCGACACCACGCGCGTCCGGCCCGGCGCCGAGAAGGGCAAGGTGTGGTCGCCCGAGTTCGCCGGAGAGAACCGGCCGGGACGCATGGTGGTCGCCCCGTGGCAGGAGTACTGGCACGACGAGCGGTTCGGCAAGCGCTCCGCGGCCTGGGCCCCGGAGGTGCACCACGTCCGCGGCAGGTGGTACATCGTGGCGTGCATGGGCGACCACTCCCGCAAGGTCGGCTCGTTCCTGCTCGTGAGCGAGGGCGGGGTCGAGGGGCCGTACCGGCTGGTGGAGGGCAACCACGACAAGCCCTTCGGCGACTCCTTCACCGGCGGGCCCGACTTCATCGAGCCGGGCGCGTACCACCACATCGACGGAAGCATCTACACCGAGGGCCGCGACGCCTGGCTGGTGCTGCACAACCACCTGTACGCCAAGTTCAGGGACGACATGGAGGACATCGTCCCGGTGACCGGCCTGCCGCAATTCCGGCAGACGCCGTACACGCCCGAGCCGTACCTCGAAGGCGCGTACGTGTTCAAGCACGCGGGGAAGTACTTCCTGCTGCACGCCGCCTGGAACCGCAGGTCGGCCAACCCCGACGGCAGCACCCGCCACGCCTACGAGCCGGCCGGCGAGGGCCGCGAACAGTACCACTACGACGCGGTCGTCGCCGTCTCCGACCGCTTCGAGGGTCCCTATTCGCGACGGTGGACCATGGGCGTCGGCGCCGGCCACAACAACATCTTCAAGGACCATCGCGGAGGGCTCTGGGCGACGTTCTTCCGCAACCCGCGTTTCGGCTACTGGGCCGACCCCGCCCGCAGGGACGAGGCCGCCGTGGCCGGGGTCGTCCGGCTGGAATGGACCGGCCCGCGTGGCCACCGCCTGTACGTCCAGCGCCGCGGCCACCGCTGACCCGGCCGCCGGGCGTGATCCGGCGGCTCGTTGATCACGCGCGCGTATCAGGTGTGCCCGCGCTCTTGCCCCGGTCCCACCGGGCCACCGATGGTGTGATGGTCGGGGAAGGAGAGCAGGCATGCGAGGGCCGCTGGTCGTCAAGCGGGCGCTCGGCGAACCGCTGCTCCTCCTGGCCGCGTTCTGCTCGATCCTGCTGACGACGACCGCGCTGGTGGCGCTGACGATGTACGCCTCCGCCATCGCCGGCGCGGGCGTGCGCAGAGCGATGGAGACGGCCTCGTACGGGCAGACGACCACCACGATCAGCGCCCAGGTCGACGCCGAGACCTTCCCGCGCTACGACCGGACGGTGCGCGGCGAGCTGGCCGCGGCCTACGGAGCGCCTCCGGCCGTCACCACCAGCCTGCGCTCGGACTCGTACGTCATGCCGGGACAGGACGGCGAGGAACTGCCGGAGCTGCTGCGGTTCGGCAGTCATGACGGGCTCGACCGGCACGCCAGGCCGGTCGAGGGCAGGTGGCCGAGGAGCGGCGGGCAGGTCGTCGAGGCGGCGATCTCGGAGCAGGCGGCCGAAGCCACCGGGTTCGAGCCGGGCGGGGAGTTCGTCACGAAGGAGCGGCTCGACGGCGACCCGGTGCGGGTCCGCGTCGTGGGCGTCTTCCGGCTCGACGACCCCGTGGCAGAGCGCTGGGCCGGCGAGGAGCTGCTGAGCCGGGGCGTGGAGCGCGGCGAGTACACCACGTACGGGCCGCTGATGGTGGCCAAGGAGACGTTCGTCGCGCGCTTCGCCACCGGGGTGCGGGCGCTGTGGACGGCCGAGCCGGAGCTCGGCGCGTTGACGCCCGAGCGGCTGCGCCCGCTGGCCGAGGCCGTGAGCCGGGTGGGGGAGCGGCTGGCGGAGGCCGGCTGCGCGAACTGCCTGACCGCCGGAGACCTGCCCGAGCTGCTCACCCAGCTCGCCACCGCGTCCCTGGTGGCCCGCTCCACGATGCTGATCCCGGTGCTGCAGCTGCTGCTGCTGGCCGGGTACGCGCTGATGCTGACCGCGCGGCTGCTCGCCGACCACCGGCGCATGGAGGTGGCACTGCTGCGCTCGCGTGGGGCCGGCACGGCGCGGCTGGCGGCGCTGGCGGGCGGTGAGGCGCTGCTGGTGGCGGTGCCGTGCGCGATCATCGCGCCGTTCCTGGGCCCGCCGCTGCTCGCGCTGATCGGCATGCTGCCCTGGATCCGTGACTCGGGAGTACGGCTGGCGCCGCAGGCCGACGCGGCCGCGTTCCTCGTCTCGTCCGGGGTCGCGCTGGCCGCGGCCGTGCTGCTGGCGCTGCCGGCGGTGGCGGGGGCGCGGCGCACGTACGTGGAGGAGCAGTCGGCGCGCGGGCGCGGCCGCCGGCGCGGACTGATCCAGGGCGCGGGCGCGGACCTGGCGCTGCTGGCGGTGGCCGCGCTGGCGATCTGGCAGCTCCAGCGCTACGGCGCCCCGGTCACCGCGACGGCGGCGGGCGGGCTCGGCATCGACCCGCTGATCATCTCCGGTCCGGCCCTGGCCCTGCTCGCGGGCGGCCTGCTGGGGCTGCGGCTGGTGCCGCGCGTGTCCCGGCAGGCCGAGCGGCTGACCTCGCGCCTGCCCGGTCTCGCCCCCGCGCTGGGCGCCTGGCAGGTCAGCAGGCGGCCGCTCACGTACGCCGGCCCCGCGCTGCTGCTGACCCTGGCGATCGCGATCGGCGTCGTCTCCATGGCCACCACCTCCACCTGGCAGGCCAGCCAACGCGACCAGGCCGATCACCAGGCGTCCGCCGACCTGCGCCTGTCGGGGCCGCCCGAGGGGCCCGAGCTGGGGGTGCTCGGCCGTGGCACGGCGTTCACGGCGCTGCCCGGCGTCACCGCCGCCTCTCCCGCCTTCCGCGCGCCGACCGGGGTGGGCGGCGAGAGCGCGCTGCTGCTCGCCCTGGACGCGGACCGGTTCGGCGAGGTGTTCCGCCTGCGTCCCGACCTGTCGGCGCGGACGCTCACGCAGTTGTCCGCCGACCTCCGCGGGGACCGGACCGGCGCGCTGGAACTGCCGGGACGGCCGCGCGCCCTCACCGTGCGGGTCGAGTCGCGCGCCGCCGGGCCGGCCCGGCTGGTGCTCTCCGACGGGCTGGGCGTGTGGCACGACCTGCCGCTCGGGGACCTGCGGAAGGGCGGCAACCGGATCGAGCTCGACCTGGCCCCGACGACCGGGCGCACCGGCACGATCACCTATCCGCTGTCGGTACGCGGCCTCGTGGCCGGGGACCAGGCAGGGGAACAGCCGGGGGACCAGGCTGGGGAGCAGGCCGATGAGCAGGCCGATGAGCAGGACGGTTTGCGGCTGACCGGGCTCAGCGCGGACGGCCGGGAGGTGTCCGTGACCGGGGCAGCCGAAGGCCCGCGAGGCGTGATCGCCTTCCGGCCGCCGGGAGAGCCCGGGCCGCCAGGAGAGCCCGGATCGCCGGGAGAGCCCGCGTCGCCGGGGGAGCCAGGGGCGCCGGGGGAGCGCAGGGCGTCCGGCGCGCCAGGGCCGCTGCCCGTGGTGCTCACGCCGGGCCTGGCCGCCACGCTCAAGCTGGACGCCGGGGAGAGCGGCACGGTCCGCATCTCCGGGCACGTCACGCGGATCCGGGTGGCCGGCATCGTGACGAGCATGCCGACGAGCGATCCCGGCGGGCAGGCCGTGCTCGCCGACTGGGAGACGCTGCAGGCGTACGAGCTGGCCGCGGCGCGACCGTCCAGGCCCGCCACGGAATGGTGGCTCGCCGCCGCCGACACCGCGCCCGCGCGCGAGATCCTGCGCCGCAACCCCCAATGGGACGTGACCGCGGTCGACCGGCGGGAGCTGGCGGCCAAGCTGCGTGACGATCCGCTGGCCGGCGCGCTACAGGGGGCTCTGACCCTGGCGTTCGCCGCGGCGCTGGGCTTCGCGGTGCTCGGGTTCCTGGTGAACGCCGTGGTCGCCGCGCGGCAGCGGAGGGCCGAGTTCGCCGTGCTGCGGGCGCTGGGCACCGGCCCGCGCCAGGTGTTCGGGATGCTGGCGACGGAGCAGGCGTTCGTCATCGGCCTGTCGCTCGTGGCCGGCACCGGGCTCGCCGTGGTCGTCGGGAACCTCGTGGTCCCGCGCGTCGTGCTGACCGGGCAGGCGTCGGCGGTCACGCCCGGCGTGCTGTTCCATATCCCGTGGGCGGCCGTCGCGGCGATGCTGGCCTCGGTGGCGGCGGTGCTCGTCGCGATCGTCGCCGTGCTGGCCCGGCGCATGTGGCGGGGACAGATCGTGGAGGAGCGGTGAGGATCCCCCTGAACGTCCGGGCGCACGCGGGCACGTCGGCGCTGCTCGTCGTGCTGACGGCGGTCGCCTGCCTGCTCGTCGCCGGGCTGCCGAGGACGATGCAGGCGTCGTTCGACGAGGCGCTGCGCCGGTCGCTGGCGGGGACCGTCGCGGTGCGTACCGACCTGACCGTCACCGCGGCTCCCGCCAGGCCCGCCGGTGAGCTGCACTCACGCGCGGAGTTCGAGGACGCGGGCGGACAGTGGCGCCGGCTCCTCCCGGCGGCGCTGCGGCCCCTGGCCGGGCGGGGCGGCCACATCAGCGCCAAGACCTCCCGCACGCCCGTCGACGAGGCGGTCGGGCCGCGCCGCACCTTCGTCAACCTCGGCTGGCTGTCCGACGCCGGCCGGCGCGTGGACTGGGTACGGGGACGCCCGCCCGGCAAGCCCTCCACCATGCGCTACCGCGGCGCGACCATCCCGGTCATCGAGGTGGGCGTCGTGGAGGAGGCCGTGACCAGGATGGGCCTGGACGTCGGCCAGGCCAGGATGCTGGGGGAGAGCGTGCACACCGCCGCGAGGATCGTCGGCGTGTTCCGGCCGAAGGACCCGGCCGACCGCTCCTGGAGCCACGACGCCGACGTCCTGCACGTCAGCCGGGTCGTGCCGGCGGACGGGCCGGAGGAGTTCCACACCACGACGCTGATGTCGGACGACGGGCTGAGCGCGCTCACCGGCAAGGCGCGCACCCTGGCCTACCGCTGGGTCCTTCCCCTCGACGGGAGGGCCGCGAGCGCTGTCGGCGCGCCACGCGCCGAAGCCGCGGTCGCCGAGTTCCGGCGGCAGGTCGACGTCCAGGGGACGGGCGACATCAGCTACCGCGTGGTCACCGGGCTGCCCCAGCTGCTCGCCGGCTTCCTGACCAAGCTGTCGGCCGCGCGGACCGTCATGTACCTCGTGCTCGGCGGCCTGCTGTCGGTGGCGCTCGGCGTAATCGTGCTCGGTGTGCGGCTGATGACCGACCGGCTGGAGCGCACGATCGCCCTGGCCCGGGCGCGCGGTGCCGCGCTGTGGCAGGTGGCGGCGGCCGGCGCCACCGTGACCGCGTTCACGGTAGGGCCCGCGGCCCTGGCCGGGTACGCCCTGTCGTTCCTGCTGCCGGGTCCCGTGCCGCCGATCGTGCACCTCGGGCCGGCGGTCGTGGTCGTCACCGCCGTGTCCTTCGCCGTGGCACGCCTGGTGCTCGTCCACCGTGCGCCGCTGCGGGAGCGGCGGAGCGACCTGGTCAGGCCGTCCGCGCGGCGGTTGACGGCGGAGGCGCTGGTCGTCGTGCTCGCGCTGACGGGGGCGTACCTGTCGCGGACCCGTGGGCCGGCCGGCACCGCCGCGCAGGATCCGTTCCTGCTGGTGATCCCGGTCGCGCTGGCGATGGCGGCCGCGCTGATCACGTTGCGGTGCTACCCGTACCTGCTGCGGCTGCTGGTCCGGCTGGCCGCGCGGAGGCGAGCGGCCGTGCCGTTCCTGGGGCTGGCCGGGGCGGCCAGAGGGCGGTCGGCGGCCGCGCTCGCGATGCTGGTCCTGCTGCCCGCGCTGAGCCTGTCGGTGTTCGCCGCGGTCGTCCACGACGGGATCACCACCACGCAGCGGCTCGCGTCCTGGCAGGAGGTGGGCGCGCCGATCAAGCTGACGTCGGCCGCGGACATCCCGCCAGACCTCGTCGAGCGGGTACGCCGGGCGCCCGGCGTCGAGCAGGTGGCGCCCGCGCTGACGGGCCGGGTGCAGATCAGGACCACGGGGGAGCAGCCGTACGCCGTCGCCGTCGACCTTGGTCAGTGGCGGCGGGTCAACGAGGACGCGCCCATCGGCCTGCCCGCGCCGTCCGGGGACACGTCCGCGCTGCTCTCGCCCGCCCTGGGTGACCGGGGCGCCTTCGAGATCATGTGGCTGTCGCCGGTACGGCTCACCACCCAGGGGATCATCGACGCGGTGCCCGGCTTCCACTCCGGCGGGCAGTTCCTCCTCGTGCCGCGCGCGGTGCTGCCCTGGCCCGCCGCCAACACGTTGCTGATCAAGGGCGACATCACGCCCGCCGAGCTGGCGCGGCTGGTGCCGTCGGCCACCGTGGAGACGCAGGAGGCCGCGCTGGCCGCCGTCCAGGCCGACCCGCTCACCGGCACGGTCCGCACGACGATGGTCGTCGTGACCGTGGCGCTGGGGGCGTACGCGCTGGTGGCGATCGTCCTGGCGCTGGTCGCCGGGGCCGACGGGAGGGCGAGGGCGGTCTCGCTCCTGCGTACGCTCGGGCTCTCCGACCGGCAGGTCCGGCGGCTGACCCTGCTCGAACTGTTGCCCGTCATCGCCGTCACGGCGCCGGTGGGCCTGGCCCTGGGCCTCGTCCTGCCCGCCGCGCTCGGGCCCGGCGTGGACGTGGCCACGTTCGCCGGTGGCCTGCCGGTGTCCGGCAGCGCGCCGGGGCTGCTCACTCCCGTGGCGCTGGCGGCGGGGCTGGGGGTGTGCGCCGCGCTCGGGGCGTACGTGCACACCGCCATGAGCCGCCGCCGCGAGCCCGGCGCCGTCCTCCGCGTGGACGACCCCTGATCCCGGCACCCGCGCGCGGTCAGGTCGGGGCGGTCACCGGGCGGGCCTTCGCTCGCGCGATGCGTGCCTTGACGTCGCGGAAGTGCAGCCGCATCGCCTCCCTGGCGGCCTCGGGGTCACGGGCGCGCAGGGCCGCGACGATCCGGCGGTGGTTGACGACGATCTCCGCGGTCCGCTCCTCCGGCGGCCCGAGCGTCGGCTCGACCTCGTGGTAGACGTCCCAGAACAGCCCGATGAGCTGCAGCACCAGCTCGTTGCCGCACGACTCGTACAGCAGCGCGTGGAACGCCCGATCGGCTTCGCGGTCGCGGTCCATGCCGGTGACCAGGGCGTCCAGCGCGGCGAGCCGGGTGGGGCTGGTGTCGAGGGCCACCTGGCCGATCAGCCCCGTCTCCAGCAGCTCGCGCACCTCGACCAGGTCGTGCAGCGCGCGGATCCCGCCGCCGTGGCCCGCACGCACCTGGAAGGCGAGCGACGGGCTCAGGACGTCGAGCGACGCGTGCCCGACGAACGTCCCATGTCCGTGCCGGATCTCGACGATGCCCAGCGCCTTCAGCGCGCGTACGGCCTCCCGCACGCTGTTGCGGCTCGCCCCGAGCAGGTCCATCAGCTGCACTTCCGTGGGCATCGGCGCCCCCGGAGCCAGTCCGCGCTCGTGGATCAGGGCGACGATGCGCTCCTGAAGCGACGCGCCGTCACGCGTGGGCATGCTGCCTCCAGGCTCGTCGAAGACCTCGTGTCGAACATCCCACCTCTCGGTCCCCGTGGGCCAGGCGGTGCGGCAGATTTTACGCGCATTACACGGCGCGGCCACCGGGCGCCCGCCGCTCGTTCGCTGCTCGTTCGCGGGCGCCGCCGGGCCGCAGACATAGGATGTCCACGGCGGCGGCGCCCACGATGAGCATGATCAGCCGACGCGGTCGAACAGCAGCCGCAGCCCGAGCTTCCCGCCGATCGGGAGGTTCCGCTCGCGGATCAGGTCCAGCTCGGCGCCGGAGAGCGCGCGCCGGTAGACGCGCACCTCGTCCATCGTCCCGCGGAAGCGGTCCGCGCCGTCGAGCCGCTGCCCGACGTGGATGCCCTCGACCCCGAACTCCTTGCCGAGGGTCACGGAACCGGCCGGCGCCGCCGCCGACGAGACCTCCTCGCCGTCCACCAGGAGCCGCAGCCGGTCGCCCGCCCGCTGGAGCACCACGAAGTGCCACCGCCCGTCGTTGTACGCGCTCGCCGACTGCACGGTCACGTCGTACCGGTCGACGGCGAGGATCGCCCGGATGCGGTTGCTCGCCGGTTCCGCGCGCAACCACACCGCCGGCGGGTTCGTGCCCCTGTCGACCCGGTGGAACCAGAGGATCGTGTGCGCGCCGGTCGTCTCCGAGTACCTGATCCAGGACGTCAGCGTGAAGTCCTTCCCGCCCACGTCGATGGAGTCGTCGAAGGGCACCTCCACCCGGTCGTCCACCCGGTCCAGGGCCAGCCCCTCGCCGAAGCGCCCGTCGGTGGTCTGCGCGCCGCCGCGGACGAACGCCTGGTTGCGGTACGGCGACGTGTCAGGCGTCGTCGGGCCGGGCGCCGGAGGCCCGGGGACGCCGGGCGGGTCCCCGTTCGGCGTCTCCAGGTACGACTCGTTGAAGCGCGCGAACCGGATCTGCTCGTACGGCGAGACGTCGCCGGCCTCGTACATCAGGGCGGCCTCGGCGCCGTCGAGTCGCACCATGTCCGAGTACGCCGACGGCCCCCAGTGGAAGACCTTGCCCTCGTCCCATGTCTCGAAGCGACGGCCCTCGTCGTAGGACGACCGGATCCCCATGGCCTCCCTGGCGCCCGGGTGCATCGGCGAGGAGAAGAGGACGCGCCCCTCGTCGTAGCGCAGCAGCGAGCCCTGGACGTCGGTCGTCGCGAGTTTCGGCATGGTGCGGAACGGCGCGTCCCAGGACTCGCCGCCGTCGCTGCTGGTCGCGTACGCCCTGCTGCCCTCGTCGGTGCCGCGCTCGCGGGCCGAGGCGTAGATCCGCCCGTCGGTGAGCTCGACGACGGTGACCTCCTGGGCGATCATCGTGCCGTCGTCGGAGGACGTCTCGGCGCCGATGTTCCACGTGGCCCCGCTGTCGTCGCTGTAGAGCAGGTGCGTGCCGTAGGCGTGCTCGCCGACCCGGTCCCAGCTCTCGTAACTCGCCCCGACGACCAGCCGGCCGGCGTGCGGGCCGTGTTCGAGCTGGATGCCGTGCATCGGGCCGGTGGCGTACCAGTGGTTCCACTCGGGGCGTTTGCCCTCGGTCATCTCCCTGGCGGCCGACCAGGTCTCCCCGTGGTCGTCGCTGACCTGCACCCAGGGGTCGCGGTCGCAGCCGTCCGGGCACGGCTCGGCGCCGTTGTGGGTGCTCACGAGCACGACCCGCCCGGTGCGCTCGTCCACGATCGGCACCGGGTTGCCGTGGGTCGTGCCGTTCCCCTCCGAGACCACCTGCAGCGGTCCCCAGGTCCGCCCGCCGTCGGCGGACCGGCGCAGCACGAGGTCGATGTCCTCGTCGTCGCCGCAGTCCTTGACCCGCCCCTCGGCGAAGGCCAGGACCGTGCCGTTCGCGGCACGGACGACGGCGGGGATCCGGAAGCAGGCGTATCCGAAGTCGCCCTGCTTGTAGAGCACCTGCTCGTCCACGAACGGTGCGGTGTCGCCGGTCGCGCCGGCTCCGGAGGCGCCCGAGCCGGCCCCTGGGCCGGCCCCTGGGCCGGCCTCCGTCGTCGCTGTCGCCGTCGCCGGTGTGCCGAGCACGGTGGCGAGTAAGCCCGCGAGCACCATGACGGCGCCCGCGCGGCGGCGCCGGGAGCGCCTGGTGCGGCCCTCCGGGAGATAACCATCCTGCATGTCTTGGCCCTTCCTGGCAGGAGAAGGTCTCATTTGAGAGGACATCCTACGTCGGACGTTGGACGTTGAAGAGAGGGTGAACGCAGAATGTTCACCTTCTGAAGGGAAGTCCCTGCCGGATGAGCCCTGACCCGGGCCTCGACGTGCCTCTGATGCGTGCGGACGGCCGGGCCGTGACGATGCGGCCGTGCTCAGCCGAAAGCCGCCTGGGCCAGGGCCATGCAGGCGCTGGCGACCAGCACCGCCAGCACGATCTTCTTGAAGCGTCGCGGGTCCGTCCGCGCGAAGAGCCGATCTCCCAGCCACCAGCCCACGACCATGCCGGGCAGGCCGGCCGCGGTGAGCAGCAGGCTGTCCGCGGTCAGCCGGCCCACGGCCAGGAAACCCAGGAGGGCCAGCGCGTCGCACGCGCAGAACGCCACCTGGAGCGTCGCGCGGAACTCGCGGGGTTCCAGCCCCATCGCCTGGAAGCCCGCCACCAGCGGAGGGCCGTTCATGCCGGTCGAGGTCAGCAGCGCCCCGCTGACGAAACCCGCGGCCGCCGCCGGGCCGGCCCCGCGCCTGACCGTCGCCCCGCGCGCGAGGACGAAGGCGAACGCCAGGACCACGCAGGCGATGAACACCGACAGCGAGCGTGCGCTCATCGCCGTGACCGCGAGCAGGCCGACCGGCATGCCCGCGAGCCCCGCCCCCGTCACCAGGGCCACGGTCCGTCCCACCACGTGGCGCCTCTCCTGGACGCCCATGGCGAGCGCGAGCAGGCATCCCAGGGCCGTCACCACCGTGACGGCGGTCTGGGGTCCCGTCAGAAGCGTCACGAGCGGTACGGCCACGAGGGCGAAGCCGAAGCCGCTCAGGGCCTGGGCGAAGGCCGCCAGTGTCGCGATCAGCGCCACCCCCGCGACGAGCGTCGTCATCGTGCTCCCGCCATCAGGGGCGGCCGGCGGCGGCCAGGGCGTTCGTCTCGTCGAGCGCCGCGCCGAACCCGGCCATGAGAGCGCCGTGCTCCATCGTGAGGACGAGCTGGTCGGCTCCGTTCTCGAGCGCGAACGCCTTCTCCGAGGCGGACCAGGCGGGCAGCACCCAGGGCTTGCCGGCGGCGCGGGCCGTGTTCGCCACGTGCCTGAGGTCGGTGAAGTCGCTCTCGGAGCGGGTGTAGGCGCCCCGCCCGCGCCGCATGGACAGGTCGCTGGGCCCGACGAAGACGCCGTCGACCGTGGGGAGCGCCAGGATGTCGACGATCTGCTCGATGGCTCCGGCGTCCTCGATCATCGGGTACACGCGGGTCTCGCGGTCCTGCCGTGCGATCCAGTCGTCGTCGTGGCCGCCGTACCGCGTGGTCCTGCCCCCGACGAAGCTCCTGTCGCCCAGCGGCGGGAACTTGCCGTACGCGCAGACGGCGGCCGCGTGCGCGGCGTTCTCGACGTGCGGTACGACGACGGCGGTGGCGCCGAAGTCGAGAGCCTGCTGGATCGGCCCCCTCTCCGGCCCCAGCACCTTCGCCAGGACCTCGAGGTTCAGCCCCCGGAGGAACGGGATGAACCGGTCGAGGGCGGCGAGATCGAACACGCCGTGTTCGATGTCGAGGACCACGGCGCCGTAGCCCAGTCCGGCGACGATCTCGGCCGTGGCGAAACCAGGGCTGGACAACCAGGCGGCGTACCTTCTGTCCTGCGTCATGGGACCTCCTTCGCAAGGTTTGGTATACACTGTGTATACATAGGGTGAGGGGGTGGCATGGATCAGTCACTCGGCCAGAGCCGGGCGATCACGGCCGGCGAGCGTGCCTACCAGTGGACGCGGGAGGCGATCCTCAGCGGGCGGATCCCGGAGGGGACGTTCCTCGAGGAGAAGCTCGTCTGTGACGAGGCAGGGGTGTCACGGACCCCCGTCCGTGAGGCGTTCCACCGGCTGGCCGCGGAGAAGTTCATCGACCTGCTCCCCAGGAGGGGCGCCCAGGTGCGGCGCGTGACGGCCGGAGAGCTCTTCGAGACCTACGAGATGCGGCTGCTGCTGGAGCTCCACGGCTTCAGGATCCTCTGCGACAAGAACATCGACATCCCCGACTGGCTGTCGGAGCACCTTGACCGGATGGAGGACCCCGAGCGGGTGGCGCGGGTGCGCGCCGGTGACCGCGACGCCATCGCCGAACACGCGAAGATGGACTTCTTCTTCCACTTCTCCTTCGTCAAGGCGACCGGCAACAGCATCCTGATCGACCTCTACACGAGCCTCCAGCCGCGGCACCAGCGCATCGCGGTCAGCGCCGTGTCCCTGCGCCCCAAACGCCTGGAGGTCATCGCTCCCGAGCACCGCACCCTGCTGAAGGCGCTGACCGACCACGACTTCGACACCGCCGAGCGCACCCTGCGGCACCACCTGCGCCCCGACGAGACGGTCGTCTCCCACCTGAGGTGACCGGCGCGGCCCCCGGGCCACCGGGGCCCTCACCCCGCCATCTCCCGCCAGAGCCTGCGGCGCTCGGCCTGCTCGACCGGATCGGGCACCGGCGCCGCCGCGATCAGCCTCCTGGTGTAGTCCGTCCCCGGGTCGCGCAGCACGTCGCGGGCGGGGCCGCTCTCCACCAGCCGCCCGTGCTGCAGCACGGCCACGTCGTGGGAGAGCAGTTCGACCACGCCCAGGTCGTGGCTGATGAACAGGCAGGAGAAGCCGAGCCTGTCCTGCAGGTCCTGGAACAACCGCAGGACGGTGGCCTGGACCGAGACGTCGAGCGCCGACGTCGGCTCGTCGGCGATGAGCAGCTCCGGATCGAGCGCCAGCGCGCGGGCGATGCCGACGCGCTGCCGCTGACCGCCCGACAACTCGTGCGGGAACCGGTCGGCCCAGCTCGTGGGCAGTTCCACCTGGTCGAGCAGGTCCAGCACCCGCTGCTGGACGGCACGGCGGTCCGCGTAGCGGTTGACGATCATGGGGGCCGCGATCGAGTCCCCGATCGACAGGCGCGGGTTCAGCGACGACCCCGGGTCCTGGAAGACCATCGAGTATTTCCTGCGCAGGCCGCGCAGCTCCTTGGGCTTGAGGCTCGTCACGTCCTGCCCGCAGATCTCGATGGAACCGGCCGACGCCCGCACCAGGCCGACGATCGCCCGGCCGATGGTGGACTTGCCCGAGCCGGACTCGCCCACGAGGCCGAGGACCTTGCCCTTCTCGATGCTGACACTGACTCCGTGTACGGCCTTGAAGCCCTTCCGGCCCATCCGCCCCGGGTATTCGACCTCGAGATCGGCGACCCGGAGCGTCGTGCTCCCACCGGCGTCGCCCGCGTCCGCCTCCGGCTCCTCGTCCGGCTTCTGCCGCGGCACCGCGGACAGCAGTTCCCTGGTGTAGTCATGCCGCGGGTCGGAGAAGAGCCGGGTGACCGGCGCCTCCTCCACGACCTGCCCCTGTCGCATGACCACCACCCGGTCGGCGAGGTCGGCGACCACCCCCATGTCGTGGGTGATGATGACGACCGCTGAGCCGAGGTCCTCCCGCAGGCGGCGCAGCAGTTCGAGGATCTCCGCCTGGACCGTGACGTCGAGCGCCGTGGTCGGCTCGTCAGCGATGATCACCTCTGGTGAGCCGGAGACGGCCATGGCGATCATGGCGCGCTGACGCTGGCCGCCGGAGAGCTGGTGCGGGTAGCTGTGGATGCGGCGCTCCGGCTCCGGGATCCCGACCTTCTTCAGCAGCTCCAGCGTGCGCGTACGGGCCTCGGCCGCCGGTACGGGCTCGTGGCACTGGATCGCCTCGATGATCTGCTCGCCGATGGAGTAGACGGGGTTGAGCGCCGTCATCGGCTCCTGGAAGATCATCGCGATCCGCCTGCCGCGGATGGCGCGCAGGGCCTCCTCGTCGAGGTCGAGCAGCTCGGTGCCGCCGAACCGGATGCTGCCGCGGCGACGCGCGTTCGGCCCCAGCAGCCCGAGTACGGACATCGAGCTCACGGACTTGCCGGAGCCCGACTCGCCCACCAGGGCCACCACCTCGCCCTTGGCGACCGAGAAGCTGACGTCCTTCACGGCCGGTGTCCACTCGCCGGCGATCTGGAAGTCCACCGAGAGCCGCTCGACCGCGAGGATCGGGTCGGAAGGGGTCGTGCCGGTGTTCTTGCCGGTGCTCTTGCCGGTCGTCCTGCCGGTCGTCATGGCCTCTCCTCAGGTGCTCGTACAGGAAGGGAGCGGCAGCTACTTCGCCGAGGTGTTGCGGTCGTACTCCTGGATGTACGCCGAGCAGAAGCCGATGACCCGCTCGATCCAGATCTCGCCGGTCTTCGCGCTGCCCAGGCTCACGTCGCCCGTGCATCCCGTGGAGCTGACCTCGGAGAAGTCCCAGAAGACGGTCCCGCGGACGTCGTAGCCGGGGATCGCCGCCTCCGTGTAGCTCGTCGGGGTCCAGCCGCTGGAGGACTCCAGGCCGCCGGCCACGGCGAGGTCGCCCTGCACCTGCTCGGGGAACATCGCCAGCATCGCCGAGTGCTCGGGCTCCGCCCCGTGCCCGTACGCGGTGGCCGGGTCGTCGTACACGTCCCGCATGAGCGCGTAGCCCAGCTGCCACGGATACAGGTGCCCGATGAGGACCCCGAAGTCGCGCCGCGCGTCGAGGCCGGCGCCGGTGACCGGCCCGACGTTCCCGCCGTTGTTGTCGATGATGACGATGCGCCGGAAACCGGACCGGACCAGGGCCTCGATGAGCTCGTACGTGACGTTGCGCAGCGTGGTCTGGCTCAGCGAGAGGTTGCCGTTGTAGCCGCGGAAGGTGCCGGAGTGCCCGTAGTTGAGGGCGGGCGCGACATAGCAGCCGTTCTCCTTCGCCAGCTTGTCCGCGACCCACTCGGCCACGATGGAGTCCTCGTGGATCGGCAGGTGGGGCCCGTGCTGTTCGACGGCTCCGATGGGCAGAAGGATGATCGGATCCTGCTCCGCCAACTCCTTGACCTGGGTCCAGGAGAGCTCGCCGAGCCTGTGCGTGGCGGGAAGGGCCATGGTGATGATGTTCCTCTCTGAGGGATCTGAGGGAGCTGTCAGGAGTTCTTGCCGCGGTGCCGCGGGTCGAGAAGGTCGCGCATGCCGTCCCCGAACACGTTGAGCGCGAGGACGACGAGAATGATAAGAACGGACGGGTAGATCAGCAGCGTCGGCTGCACCTCCAGGAAGTCGCGTCCCGCGCCGACCATCGTGCCCAGCGACGGCAGCGGCGGCTGCGCGCCGAGGCCGAGGAAGCTCAGGCCCGCCTCCATCTGGATGGCGAAGCTCACCGAGAGGCTGAGCTGGACGATGATCGGCGCGGACACGTTCGGCAGGATCGTCTTGGCGAGGATGTCGGCCGGTCTCGTCCCCATGATCTTCGAGGCTTCGACGTACTCCATGCTCCTGATCGAGAGCACCTGGCTGTAGACGATCCGCGTGAACCTCGGGATGTAGAGCACGCCGATGACGAGCACGACGTTGACCAGCGCCGGGCCCAGGATCGCCACCACCGCGATCGCCAGCACGATCGGGGGGAAGCTGAGCAGCACGTCGATGCCGCGCATGATGATCGTCGACACCCACCGGCCGACGTAACCGGCCACCAGGCCCAGCGCGACCCCGATGACCCCCGCCACCAGGACCGCCGACACGGCCACGCCGAGTGAGGTACGCAGCCCGATGATCAGCCGGGACAGGACGTCGCGGCCGAAGTCGTCGATGCCGAGCGGCCCGCCGGAGGTCAGCGGTTTGCCGACGATGTCGCGGTAGTCGTGGGGGGCGATGAGCGGCGCGAACACCGCGACGACGACGACCAGCAGGAGGAAGGCGCCCGCGACGGACGTCCTGCGGTTGGCCAGCATGCGCTTGAGGAAGGGCTTCCTGCCGCCGTTCGTGCGCGGTGGCGTGTCAGGAAGGGCCTGCGCCAGTGACTCCGGAGCGGTTGCCATGATCAGTTGTCCTCCGCCCGAGGATCGAGGACCCTGACAGCCAGGTCTCCGACCAGGTTGACCAGGATGACGATGGTGGCCGCGGCGAGAACGACGGCCTGGATGACGGGATAGTCGCGCTGCCCCACGGCGTTCATGAGCAGGGAGCTCATCCCCGGCCAGCCGAAGATGGTCTCGACCAGGACCGTGCTGCCGATGAGCGTCGTCAGCTCGACGGTCGTCATGGAGACCACCGGCAACATGGCGGTCCGCAGCGCGTGACGCCTGATGACCCGCTTCTCGGCGAGCCCCTTGGCCCGTGCCGTACGGACGTAGTCGGCGTTGAGCGTCTCGAGCATCGCCGCCCTGGTCATCCGGGTGACCACGGCGCATGAGGCCGCCGCCAGCGTGACCACCGGGAGGACGAGGATCTGCAGGTGCGCGACCGGATCCTCCCATGGGGAGGTGAACCGGCGGGGCGGCAGGATCGGGAACAGGACCGCGAACACCAGCAGGAGCAGGGTTCCGACGACGAAGACGGGAAGGGAGATCCCGAAGATCGACCCGGCGACCAGCGCGTGGTCCGCCGGCTTGTCGGCCCGGGTGGCGGCGATGCGGCCGAGCACGATGCCGATCACCAGGGAGACGGCCAGGGCGAGCAGGACCAGTTCGAGGGAGTTGCCGATGCGGGAGGGGAGGTCCTGCATCACCTCGCGCCCACTGATCATGGAGGTGCCGAGGTCGCCCTGGAAGAGCCGCCCCCAGAATCCGAGGAACTGCCCGAGGAAGGGCTCGTCGAGGTGCATCGCGGCCCTGGTCAGGGCCACCTGCTCCTCCGTGGCGGCGTCCCCCAGGGCGGCCCTCGCGGGGTCGCCGGGAATGAGCCGGGCGAGGAAGAACACGATGCTCCCGACGAGGAGCAGCTGGACGATCGCCTGGGCGAGTCGTCTGACAAGGAAACGCCTCACGCTGTCTTCTCCATCCAGGTCCGGCGGAGAGCCGTGGCGGTCCACGCGCCTTTCGGCGGGTGCTCGTAACCCCTGACGTAGGTGTAGTGAGCCTCGCCCTGCTCGCGGCGGACGGTGTAGGTCATCGGGACGAGCTCCAGCGCCCGTTTCTCGGCCTCGAGGTAGATCTCGTTCCGCAGGCTCGGGTCGGTCGTCCTCCGCCCCTGGGCGAGCAGGTCGTCGATCTTGTCGTCGCGGAAGCCGAGGTTCTCCGCGAAGGTGCCGGTGCTGCCGATGAAGTCGCTCAGCGACGCCGGATCGCCGTACTTCGGCGCCGTGCCCCACGAGTGGACCGGGAACGTCTTGCCGGCCACGCTGGCCCGGAAGGTCAGCCACTCCTGCTGGGTGAGGTTGACGTTCATGCCGGCCGCGCGCAGGCCCGGCAGCATGGCCTGCGCGGGCCGGGCGATGACCGAGTAGGAGCTGGTGGTGACCACCGGCAGCGTCAGCCCCTCCTGGCCCGCCTGCTTGAGCAGGAACTTGGCCTGCTCGGGGTCGTACGGCATGGTGCCGTCGAGGCGGCTCGCGTAGGGGGCGAACGTCTCGGGCATGAGAGCCCCGTCCATGGGACGCCCGTTGCCGAGCAGCGCGGTGTCGAGGACCGAGGGCCTGTTGATCGACAGGGCGATCGCCTTGCGGACCCGTACGTCGTCGAACGGCGGCTGCGTGGTGACGAACCCGACGAACCCGAAGCCGAACGTCTTGTCGGACGCGAACCGCAGCCGCGGGTTGCGGGTGATGACCCCCACATGGGTCGCCGGGACGTAGTCGATCATGTCGACGGTGGCGGTGCGGAGCGCCGTCACCCGCGCGTAGTCGTCGCCCATCGGCTGGAACACGATGCCGTTGAGGTAGGGCAGTTCGGGCTCGAAGTAGTCGTCGAACCGGACGAACGTGGTGCTGACACCGGGGATGCGCTCGACGAACCGGAACGGGCCGGTGCCCATCATCTGGGTCTTGCTGTTCGCGCCCGACTCGATCCACTTCCTGGAGACGATGTTGGAGGTGGGCGCCGCGAGGGCGAACGGGAAGGCCACGTCGGGCTGCTTGAAGCGGAAGGCCACCGCGGTGGCGTCGACGGCCTCGACGGACTCGACCTGGTCGAGCAGCGGCCCCGACGTCGCCGCTGTCTCCTTGTCCATCATGCGGCGGAAGGAGAAGACCACGTCCTCCGCCGTCAGGGTGGACCCGTCGTGGAACCTCACGCCCGGGCGCAGCTTCACCTTGTACGTCAGCTTGTCGCTCCAGCCGAACTCGCTCGCGAGATCGGCGATGATCTCGCCGGAGCCGTCGTACTGGACCAGGCCGTTGTACGCGAGCTGCCGCAGGTAGTCCGACGCGCTGCCCGTGGAGACGTGCGGATCCAGGTTGGCCGGATCGGTGGACAGACCGAAGTAGAGAGCTCCGCCGCGGCTGGGACCGTTGGCTTGGGGCTGGACGGCCTCCATGGACTCCGGCAGGGTCACCGGGTTGCCGCAGGCCGCCAGCGTCGTGGTCCCCAACGCGGCGGCACTCCCCGCGAGGAAGCTTCGCCTGCTCATTATCGCCATGACATCTCCAGGTCGCCGGGCCTGACACTGAGCCGTCTGGGGTTGGATCCAGCGTGTATGGCGCATGTATACACGGCGTTCACAAGAAGGGTCAACGGCTAACCGAAAACCGGCCCCCTACCGGCCCGGAACATGGGCGTGGCGCGGGGCGTACGACGTCCCCCTGCCCTGGCGGAACCGGGCGTCACACCAGGACGCCTTCCGACTCCTCGGACCCCGTGCGTGTCGAGGTCGGCGAGCACCGGCGCACCGGGTCACCGCACGCGAAGGCCCCCTGTGCCTCACGGCACAGGGGGCCTTGCGCGAGCACGGGCGACGGGGCCCTCGCGGAGCCCGGCCTCTTCGGCGCTCCTAGACCGGGCAGGCCGCGCCGATCCGCTCCCAGGACGAGCACATGTGGCAGCACTTCCTCCTGTAATAGCCCGTCAAGGAGCACCTGTACTGCCACGCGCAGGGCTGGGCGGACGCCTTCACCTCGGGAAGTACCAGGGCCAGCGCCTTGTCGATGAGCACACTCACGTGCTGCCTCCTTGTGTCACTGACTGCTGACGGTCGCGGCGATTCTCGGACCGGGCGCTGGCGGGCCATTAGCGCCGCGCTAGCGCGGCCCGTCCGGCGGTGCGTACGTCCTAGACCGGGCAGATCGGGCTGATCCGCTCCCAGGGCGAGCAGTTGTCACCGGACGACGAGCAGCACACCCTCTTGAAATAGCCGGCCGGGGCGCACTTGTAGAGGGTCTTGCACACCGCGGACGCCTTCACCTCGGGAAGTACCAGCGCCAGCGCCTTGTCGATGAGCACGCTCACGTCCTGCCTCCTTATGCATTGCCTGCTACGGTCGCGGCGATTGTGGAACGCGGCTCTGGCGGGCGATTAGCGCGGCGATAGCGCGGCCCGTCAAAGGCACTCCTCGTAGCGGGCGGCGATCGCCGTGGCGCGCTCGTGCAGCGAGGCGCGCAACCACTGCGGGGCCAGGGCCTCCGCGTACGCGCCGAGCTGCCACAACGCCCATTCGGCGTGCCGGCGGTCCTGGAAGGTCACCTCCAGCCGCAGCGGGCCGTCCGGGTCGGCGCTCTCGGCGAGGACGGCCAGCGCGGTGCCCACCAGGTCCTCCCGCCGCGCCGGATCCACCCGTGCCAGCACGGTGACCTGGTCGCCGCCGGTACGGAAGCGGGTGCTGCGTTCCTGCCAGGCCCGGTCCAGATCGACCCGGTCCGGCCGCTGCGCCGGTTCGGCCAGCACCTCGGCGGCCAGGATCCGGGACAGCCGGTAGGTGCGGTCCTCGCCGGACCGCGCGGCCAGCAGGTAGCCCCGGTCGCGTACGGTGACCAGGCCGATCGGGTCCACCGTGCGCCACTTCGGGCTCTGGTTCACCGCCGCGTAGAGGATGTGCAGTTTGTGCCCGGCGAACACCGCCCGCAGGACCTCCGCCGTGACGGTGTCCGGCGGCTCCTCGGTGACCAGCCGGCGCGAGAGGAGGTCGGTCTCCGGGTCGATGAGCAGCCGCTCGGCCGCCCCGGCCGCGGTGTCGCGATAGCTCTCGGGCAGCGCGTCGACCACCTTGAGCATCGCCGAGGCCAGCGCGGAGCCGAGGCCGAAGGCCTGCGCGCCGCGCCGCGACCCGGCGACCAGAAGGGCAAGGGCCTCGTCGTGGTTGAGGCCGGTGAGCTCGGTGCGGAAGCCGGGCAACAACGCGAAACCGCCGTGCCGGCCGCGCTCGGCGTAGACCGGGACGCCGGCCGCGGACAGCGCCTCGATGTCGCGCAGCACGGTGCGGGTCGACACCTCCAGCTCGCCGGCCAGCGTGGTCGCCGACAGCCTGCCGTGCCGGCGCAGCAGCAGGACCAGCTTGACCAACCGGTCAGCACGCATGCGACAAATCTAGCGAAATATACGACAAAAGATGTCGTGATTCGCTGGGAGGCTGATCACCACTGACCGGCGGCCACCGAGCCGACGACGTGAAAGGAACCGACATGGCAGTGGAGCGAACGGCCGTCAACCCGTGGGAGTGGTCGCTGAAGCTGGGCTACAACCAGGGAGAGGTCGTCTCCGGGCACACCCGGACTCTGTACTGCGCCGGGCAGGCCGCGATGGGTGCCGAGGGCGAGCCCCGGCATACTGGTGACATGGCGGCGCAGCTGGCGCTGAGCCTCGACAACCTGCAGGCCGTGCTGGGCGAGGCCGGCATGTCCCTCGCGAACCTCGTCCGGCTCAACGTCTACACCACCGACGTCGACCGGCTCTTCGAGCACTACGGCGTGCTGGCGTCGCGGCTGGGCGCCGCGGGGGTGGCGCCGTCCACCACGATGCTCGGGGTGAGCCGGCTGGCGATCCCCGAGCTGATGGTCGAGCTCGAAGGGACCGCCGTCGCCTGACGCCGGTCCGAACCCGGTACGAGCCGCAGGAAGGTGGATGATCTCCGGTGCCCAGGATGGTGACGATCGGCGTGCACGGGTTCGGCGGCGAGTCCTTCCTGCGACGACTGCGGCAGGCGGACGTCCGGCTGCTGCTGGACGTACGCCAGCGCCGCGGGGTCCGCGGGCCCGAGTACGCCTGGGCGAACGCACACCGGCTGCAGGCGGCCCTCGCCGAGGCCGGCATCGCCTATGAGCACCACCGTGAGCTCGCCCCGACCACCGAGCTGCGCCGGCTCCAGTACGCCGAGGACGACCGCCAGGGGGTCGGCAAACGCTCGCGCCGCGAACTCGCCGCCGCGTACGCCCGCCGCTACACCGGCGAGGTCCTCGACCGCGCCGACCTGACGCCGATCGTGTCGGCGCTGCCGGGCAGCGGGACCGCGGCGCTGCTCTGCGTCGAGCGCGATCCCGAGGCGTGCCACCGCTCGCTGGTCGCCCAGCGGCTGGCCGAGCGGCACCACGTCACGATCGAGCACCTGCGCCCGTCGTGACGCGCGATGGGAGAGCCTCACCCCACGCCGCTCAGGCGCGCCGGCGTTCCTCCTGCCGCCGCATCAGCTCTTCGACGGCGGTCGGCATGGTCGTCTCGAAGTCGATCAGTTTCGCCCACGTCGGCGTCACGACGATCCGGACCATGCCGTCGTAGAGCGCGTGCACCTGCTCCTCCCAGACGGTCCGTTGCTCGGGGGTCATCTGGTAGGAGCCGTTCATCCGGAGGTACTCCTCCGGGATGCCGTCCACGACGTCCAGCTCGGCCCGGCCCCGGATGAGCAGGATCTTCGGCGGGTGCACCTCGGTGTCGATCGTCAGGGCGACCTGCGGGTTGCGGCGCAGGGACGGGAGCTTCGGGGCGTTCTTCGTCGTGCACATGACGATCTGCGAGCCGTTCCAGGTGAACCCGATCGGTATGTTGCGCGGGGTGCCGTCCTTGGCGACGTAGGCCAGGCGGGTCAGGTCGCGGGCCAGCAGTTCCTGGCTGAGCGGGCGGTTCAGGACTTCGGTGACCTCGTTCGGTTCCACGGTCGTGCCTTTCGTCGTCTCGTCGTGGCCGGCGGCCCCGTCGTGGCCGCCGGTGTACCCAGGACGGAGCCGGCGCCACGTTCTCGACATCGCGGCCGCCGGTTTTTCGACGCGGCGGTCGTCAGGCCTCCCCACCCTCTCCGGCGTTGTCTCGCTCGATCAACGTGATTCCGACGAGAATGCCACGGTACGTGTCGCCCGCCGCGCGGGCCTCGATCTCGCCGGCCGCCGCGTTGCTCTGGACCTGCCTGACGCACGCCGCGCGGTGCAGGACGCCGGTGATCCGCCGACGCCACGCGCGTTCCGGCTCCCGGCTGAACGTGTGGTGGCGGATCCAGTGGTACAGGCCCCGATCGAAGACACGGAGGAGAGCGCGGCTCCTTTGCTCCCTCCGCTGCTGGGTTGGGAAGCACTGGAGCCGCTGCCGGTCCCGTATTCGAAACCGTCCACCAGAACCCGCCACTTGACGCGGCCCGCGGGAAAGCGATAGCGCAGCCGCCACCGGGTGACCCGGGGGCTTGCCGGGATCGTCTCTCAAGGTCGTGGCCCGGCCGTTGAGGGTGTAGGTCAGTGAGATGAGCCTGACGTCGCCGGTGACGTAGAACTCCAGCTCGCGGGTCGCCGGTGACGTACGCGCGTCCGGCGTGGCGCCCGCCGCCGTGGTCGGGGTAGCCGGTGTGGCCGTGGTGGTCGTGGTGCTCGGGCTACGAGCGGCGGCGGCCAGGTCCGGGCAGCGCACCTGCCCGATTGCCTACTCCCCGCCGTCGCCGTCGTTCCCGTCGCCGTCGGAGCCGCCCGGCCAGCCCGGAGAGGGCTCGGCGTCTGCGCCGCTGTCAGGCCAGCCGTCCTCGACGGTGTAGCGTGTCTCCTCCTCCACGACCAGGTCGCCGTTCCGCGTCGCGAACGCCCAGACCACACCTCCGTGGCCGGGGCGCAACCGTGCCGGGCCACGTACGGACGGGCCGTCGAACAGGTCGATCCGCACCGGGCCCGGCGGCAGCCGCGCCGCGTCGCCGGCTCGTGCGAACGCCAGCCGGACGAAGCGCGCCCGCCCGTCCACGTGGGCGATGACCGTGCGCACCGGACAGCCCGCCACCGTGCGGCCCTCCCGCAGGGCCACACCGGTGAGAGCCTGCACCACCTCTCCGCGCTCCGCGCGCCGCCATGCCCGCCGCATCCGGAGCCTGGCGGAGGTCTCGCGCACTCCCGTGGTCCCCGTGACGGCGGCGAGCGCCAGCGGGAAAAGGATGAAGAACACCGTGTCGGAGGTGAGAAAGCCGAGGCCCTGTTCCGGCAGCGCCTGTGAGGCGAAGTACACCAGCAGCCCGATGGCCATGGCCGCGATGCCGAGGGCCGAGGTGGGATCGGGCGCTCCGCGCATGCCGGCGCGGCGGGCCGCCCGGAAGGCGCCGGCGGCGTCCCGTACGTCGTGAGCTCGCTCGTCCGTCATGCCGGGCCGGAAACAGGTCCGGCGGCGCAGGAACGTGTCGCACTGATCACGGGACGTTAGACGCCGGCGCGTTTCGTTTTGTTCTCGGCCCGCTCCCGGCCCATGGACAGCCGCCGGGGCTCGAAGGTATAACTAGGTGTCATCTCTAGTAATCAACTCTAGAAACGAGGTCGCATGGATCTGGAGCGCGCGGCATGGCTGCACATCAGCCGGGGGAGGGAGGACGGCCCCGGGCAGGAGGCCGCCGTCAAGGAGATGTTGCAGGCCTACTACGCATCCGGCAGGCCGCCGTGGGACACCGGCGTACCGGCTCCCGAGCTCGTCGACACGGTGGAGGGGCCGCGGGCGTTGCCGCCCGGCCGGGCGCTCGACCTGGGCTGCGGCACCGGCACCAACGCCGTCTACCTCGCCGGCCACGGGTGGGACGTGGTGGGCGTGGACCTGGTCGACCGGGCCGTCGAGCAGGCAGGGGTCAAGGCCGAGGCCGCCGGCCGGCGGGTGAGGCTGCTGCGCGGCGACGTGACCCGGCTGGACGATCTCGACGTCGGCGACGGGTTCGGCCTGTTCTTCGACCTGAGCTGCTACTGCGGCATCCCCCGCCACCGCCGGGACGCCTACGCCGCCGGGGTCACCCGCCGGGCCCTGCCGGGCGCCCGGCTGCTCATGTTCGGCTACGGTCCTGGGGCCTTCGACGACGGCTGGAGCGGCGTCACCGCCGACGAGCTGCGTACCCGTTTCACCGGCTGGGACCTCAGCGAGGTCACCTCCGGCACCAACGACGTGCCGACGTACTGGTTCACCCTGCACCGCCGCTGACCTGCGGTGGCGCCGCCCCTACGAGAGGTCGAAGGGGGCGGGGGAGTGGCCTTCCCAGATCCGGCGGGATGCCTGTTCGGGGTAGGGCAGAGTCTTCGACTCGGTGTCCAGGACGCGGGTGAGGTGCCCGCCGGGCCGGTGGGCGGACCAGCCCGCGTCGCCGGTGGTGACGAAGCGGACCCATGCCTCCTGGAGTTCGCGGGAGAGCGCGACGGCCTCGGGAGTGGGGTCCTCGCCGATGAGCTGGGTGCCGACGGGGCTGTCCAGCGTGCCGAACGCCAGGGGCACGTCGAGGCTGTGGCAGGCGCCCAGGATGCCGCCGAGGACGGGGGCGCTCCAGCACAGTTCGAACAGGTACGACGTGCCGCCGGCGGCGGCGTTCGCCTCGGCCAGCTTCTGTGACGGCATGCGGAAGAGGGCGTCGGAGTAGACCGTCTCCACCAGCTCCTCCGGGCCTGCCTGCGGGAACGCGGCACGGTAGGCCCGCGCGCCGTCCGGCTGCGGGGCGAGCAGCTCCAGGGCCGCGTGGGCGTCCTCCTCGGTGAAGGTGCCGTACCGTCCGCTCATGACGCTGAAGTACCGGAATTCGTCCCGGGCGTGGCCGACGAGCAGTTCGGTCCCGCTCGCGCGCGCGCCGGCCAGCGCGGGCCAGGGCGTTTCCGGGAGGACCTCGCCGTCGACGACGGGACACAGGGCGGTGCCGCTCTCCACGAGGCGTCCCCAGCTCTCCCGGTGCGCGTGGAGGCCGGCGTTGAAGGAGGTGAGCTCGGCGGCCAGGTGCCATGGGTCGATGTCGCGCAGGGCCTCGGCGGTGGGGGCCGCTGCGCCGAGCCGGTCCGCGAACGCGGCGGTGATCTCCCGCGCCAGCGCGGGGGTGCTGTGCAGCCCCGGCACCGAGTGGGCGATGGCCCGCCGGAACAGGCCGCGCGCCGCCTTCATCGTCAGCAGGGCGGCGACCGACCCCGCCCCGGCAGACACCCCGGCCACGGTGACCTGGCCGGGGTCGCCCCCGAAGGAGGCGATGTTGCGCTGCACCCACTCCAGCGCCGCGATCTGGTCGAGGAAACCGCGGTTGGGCGGCGCGTCGTCGAGGAACGCGAAACCCTCCGCGCCCACGCGGCAGTTGATGGTCACCACGACGAGTCCCGCCTCGGCCAGCGCTGCCGGGTCGAACATCGGGTCGCTCGACGCCGCCGAGAGGTAGCCGCCCACGGGGATCCACACCAGCACCGGCAGTCCCGCCGCGCCGGGATCCGGCGTGCCGACGTTGAGCGTCAGCCAGTCGCTGCCCTGCGGGGGCACGTCGATCGGCAGGGACAGCGGCACCACGGGGCCGAACTCGACCGCCTGCCTCGTCCCCTCCCAGTGGTGCGGCGGCGCGGGCGCGGCGAAGCGGAGCGCTCCGACCGGTGGCCGGGCGTAGGGGATGCCGCGGAACACCGCGTGCCCCTTCCGCCCGCGCCCCTGCACCACACCTTCGGTGGTGCGCACCCTTGGCCGCTCCGGCAGTGCTCCGGGCATGACGCTTCCTTCCTCGAGTGGACCCCAAGCTTATAAGTCACTTGTATTATGTCAACTGTATGGAAACGGCTGCGGGGTACGAGGGAGAGCCGGCGATGCCGAAACAGGTGGATCACCGCGAACGCCGTGAAACGATCGCCCGAGCGCTGTGGCGGGTGGTGGAGCGGCGCGGCGTCACGCAGCTGACGATGCGGGTGGTGGCGCGGGAGGCGGGCATCTCCCTCGGCCAGTTGCAACACTATTTCGCCTCCCGGGCCGCCATGCTCTCCTTCGCCATGGACTTCGCCTCCGAGCAGACCTCGCACCGCGTCGAGCGGGGGCTGCGCGAGCTCGGTGACCGTCCGCACCCCCGTGACGTGCTGCGGCTGACGCTCGCGGAAATGCTCCCCCTGCACGCCGACGCCCGCGCGACCAGCCGGATGAGCGCCGCCTACGTCCTGGAGGCCCTGCACGACGAGGTCGTGCACGAGCAGGCGCGCCGCGGCCTCGTCGAAGGGCGGGGCCACGTCGAGCGGCTGGTCCGCCAGGCGATCGCCGACGGGCACATCGACTCCGGCCGCGACCCGGCGACCGAGACCGACCTGCTGCTCGCCCTCACCGGCTTCACCTCCCTGATCGAGCTGGGCGTGGTCCGGCCCCGCGACGCGCTCACCGCGATCGACGTGCACCTCGACAGGCTGTTCAGCGGGAACGACCGGAGCAGGTGACCCGCGCCCCGAGCGCGGGGCGGCGGGCGTCCAAGCGCACCGCGGCCTGAGGTCGATCGCTGGGGCCGAGGTGCGTCCCTGGCGGTTTGCAAATCGATTGGCTACAGTCCCCTGCGGATCCTCAACCAAGGAGAAGCATGGACAGCGGGCACAAGCGCAGGGCCCTGATCGTCCGGGGCGGCTGGGAGGGGCACAGCCCGGTCGAGGCGACCGAGCGGTTCATCCCGTTCCTGAAGGAGCACGGCTACGCCGTCGAGGTGCTCGAAAGCCCCGAGGTCTACGCCGACGCCGACAAGCTCGCCGCGGCCGACCTCGTCGTGCAGTGCTACACACAGGGCAGCGCCACCGGCGAGCAGGTGCGCGGGCTGTCCGCCGCGGTCGCCGGCGGCACCGGCCTCGCCGGCTGGCACGGGGGGATCTGCGACTCCTTCCGGGCCTCGCCCGACTATCTCCACCTCACGGGCGGCCAGTGGGCCGCGCACCCCGGCGGCTTCGTCGAGCACGAGGTGGCCGTCGTGCCGGACCGGCGCGGGCACGAGATCGTCGAGGGCCTCGACCGCTGGAAGCTGAACACCGAGCAGTACTGGGTGCTCACCGACGAGCTGAACGACGTGCTCGCCACGACCACGTTCGGCGTGGGTGACGACACGCCGTGGCGTGAGGAGCTGACCTGCCCCGCCGTCTGGACCCGCCAGTGGGGGAAGGGCAGGGTCTTCGTCTCGACGATCGGCCACACGCCGGAGGACCTCGACCACCCCGATGTGCGGACGCTGACCGAGCGGGGCCTGCTGTGGGCGAGCCGCTGACCCGGGAGCCGGTCCGGATCATCCTCGACACGGACCTGGCCATGGGGGCACCGGGGGCGGACGTCGACGACGGCTTCGCGCTGGCGCTGGCCCTGGCCGACCCCGGCCTCCATGTCGAGATGGTGACGACGGTCGGCGGCAACGGCGACGTCGTGAGCTCGACCCGGCTGACCCGTGAGCTGCTCGGGGTGCTCGGACGCGGCGACGTACCCGTGGTGCGGGGCGCCCCGGCCGACGCCGGCGCGGCCGGGGAGATCGCGCGCCGGGTGCTGGCCGAGCCGGGGCGGCTGACCGTCGTCGCGATCGGGCCGCTGACCAACGTCGCGCGTGCGCTCGCGATCGCGCCCGGGGTCGCCCGTGCGGTCCGCGAGATCGTCGTCATGGGCGGGGTGTTCCTCGAGCAGACGAACGTCGCGGCGATGCCGGGCGAGTACAACTTCTGGTGCGACCCGGAGGCGGCCCAGGCCGTCTGCGAGAGCGGCGCCCGCCTGCGCTTCGTCGGACTGGACGTGACCCGCCGGGTGCGGCTGAGCCGCGAGGACGCCCGCGCGCTGGCGTCCGGAGGGGAGTTCGGCCGGATCGCGGCCCGCCACGCCGAGGCCTGGATCGACCACCAGGAGCGGGTCAAACCGCGGGAGGAGATCGAGCAGGGCAGCTGCGCGCTGCACGACCCACTCGCCGTCGCGGTGGTCACCCGTCCCGATCTGGTGACCTGGAGCGAGGCGCACGTCGCCGTCGAGACGGCGGGCCGGGTCACGCGCGGGGTCGCGGTGGCCGACCTGCTCATGTGGGAGAACCCGCCCGAGCCCAACTGCCGGATCGCCACAGCGGTGGACGCGCCGGCCTTCCTGGACCTGTTCCACGAGCGGATGAGGGCTCTGCCCTGAGCCGCCCGGCCCGGTGCGGGGAGGTCCTGACCCGGCAGGAGCGTCGCACCGGCCGTTGACCGGAGGGTACGCGGCACTTTACCGTGGCCGGGAAGCAAACCGATTTGCATAGCCAACGGAGAGAGCATCAGCGCGCATCGGCCCGGCGGCACAACCTCCTCCGGCGGCTGACCGGTCGCCCTTCCGGACCACCCACCACCGAAAGGCACAGATTTGAGCAAGCTGCGCGTCGGCGTCATCGGACTGGGCGAGGTCGCCCAGATCATCCACCTGCCCGTCATCGAGTCCTTGGGCGACCGCTACGAGCTCGCGGCGATCTGCGACATCTCACCGGGCCTGCTGGACCGGCTGGGCGACCGCCACCGGGTCGAGCGCCGCCACACCGACGTCCGGGAGATGCTGGCCGCCGGCGGCCTGGACTGCGTGCTCGTGCTCAACAGCGACGAGTACCACGCGGAGGCCACGATCGCGGCGCTCGACGCCGGGCTCGACGTGCTCGTCGAGAAGCCGATGTGCCTCAGCCCGCGCGAGGCGCAGGAGATCATCGCGGCGCGCGACCGGTCGGGCAGGACCGTGATGGTCGCCTACATGCGGCGTTTCGCGCCGGCCTTCACCGAAGCGGTCGAGCGGCTGCCCGAGCTCGGCCCGATCCGCTACGCGCGCGTCCACGACGTGATCGGCCAGAACCGGCTGATCATCGACCAGACCTCGTACGTCGAGCGGCCTGGCGACGTCCCCCAGCACGTGATCGACGAGAAGTGGGCACGCCGCTCGGCGCTGGTGAAGGAGGCGCTGGGCGACGTTCCCCAGGAGCTGGAGTGGACCTACGGGCTGCTCTGCGGCCTCGGCAGCCACGACCTGTCCGCCATGCGGGAACTGCTCGGCCGCCCGAAGGAGGTCTCCGCGGCCAAGATGTGGCGCGGCGGCGGTTACGTCGTCGCCCTCCTCGACTACGGCGACTTCGTCGTCACCTATGAGACAGGCGTGGACGACCAGCTGCGTTACGACACCTACATCGAGGTGTACGGCGCGGCCGGCACGATGAAGGTGCAGTACGACACGCCGTACGTGCGGCACTTCCCGACGACGCTGCATCTGGAGCTCACCGACGGCGACTCCTACGAGCGTTCCGTGCGGCGGCCGCACCTCAAGGACCCCTACACCTACGAGCTCGAACACTTCCACGATGCGGTCACCACAGGCGCGGCGCCCAAGACGACCCCGGAGGACTACGTGCAGGACATGGAGCTCTTCGCCGACATCATCCGCGCCCTGGACAAGAGGTGACGCGCCCCGGACGACGTGGCGCGGCGCGGCCCCCGAAGACAAGCCGAGCCCAGCCGAAGACAGGCGTCGTGGCCCAGGTCACGGCGACGTAGCGTCGTCCTCGCCCGGTTCCCGGATTCCCTCCTGCCTGGAAAGGTGGCACTGCGATGACCGAGACCCTGACCGACGCGGACGTGGCGTTCTTCCGCGAGAACGGCTATCTGCTGCCCGGCCGCCCGCTGCTTCCCGAGGACCGGCTCTCACACCTGGAGCTGATCTTCAACGAGCATCTCAGGGACAAGGGCGACAAGCTCTCCGACGAGCTCGACACGCCGCACTACCGCGACGAGCGGCTGCTGGACCTCCTGCTGTCCGACGAGGTCCTCGACTGGATCGAGCCGCTGATCGGCCCCGACATCGCCCTCTGGTCGAGCCACTTCATCTCCAAGGACCCCTTCACCGGCCGGGCGACCCCGTGGCACGAGGACAGCGCCTTCTGGGAGGGGCGCTTCGACGCCTACGACAACATCGTCACGATCTGGCTCGCTCTGGAGGACGGCTCGTACAAGGAGAACGGCTGCATGAGGGTCATCCCCGGCTCGCACCTGAACGGCGGGTTCTCGGACGGCTACCGGCCGACCGACATGACCGAGCAGACGTTCCACGCCGAACTCGCCGGTGTGGACGAGTCGAAGGCCGTCTACTTCGAGCTGAAGCGCGGCGAGTTCTCGATGCACGACGGCCGGATCGTCCACGGCGCCCGGGCCAACACCAGCGCCACCCGCCGCACCGGCTACACCATGCGCTACTTCCCGAGCTCGGTGAAGATGCAGGACGTCCCGCAGAACGAGGGCTGGAAGATCTGGCTGGCCCGCGGGGCCGACCGCGCCGGCAACGACTACGCCAACGTGTGAGGCCCGGCTCATGAGACTGGGTCTGCTGACCGCCTGCCTGCCCGGCGAGTCCCTCGAGGACATCGCCCGGTGGGCCGGCGACCACGGATACGCCGCACTGGAGGTCGCGGCCTGGCCCGACCGGCCCGGCCGCGACTGGGAGGCCGCGCACCTGCACGTCGAGGCGTTCGGGCAGGCCGACGCCGACCGGGTCACCTCGATCCTCGACCGGCACGGCCTGAGCATCTCGGCGGTCGCGTACTACGAGAACAACCTGCACGCGGACCCCGCGGTCCGCGAGGCGACGCACGCGCACCTGCGCCGGTGCGTCGACGCCGCCCGGCTGCTCGGCGTGGGCCTCGTCGGCACCTTCGTCGGGCGGGACGTGACGCTGACGACGGCCGAGAACCTCCGGCTGGCCGAACGGGTGCTGCCGCCGCTGGTCGAGTACGCCGCGGCCCGCGACGTACGCCTCGTGATCGAGAACTGCCCGATGGAGGGCTGGCACCCCGACGGCTACCCGGCCAACCTCGCCTACTCGCCCGAGCTCTGGGGCTGGATGGCCGGCCTCGGGCTGTGGCTCAACTACGACCCCTCGCACCTGGTGTGGCTCGGCATCGACCCGCTGGCCGCGCTGGAGGCGCACGCCGGCCGGATCCTGCACGTCCAGGCCAAGGACGTCGAGGTGCACGCCGCCGCCCGCGACCGGTACGGCGTGTTCGGGCAGGTGCTCGGCAGGCGGCCGTGGGAGAGCGGATGGTGGCGCTACCGCGTCCCCGGCCTCGGCGAGGTCGACTGGCGGCGCCTGATCGACGCGCTCCACCAGCACGGCTACGAGGGTGTCGTCTCCGTCGAGCACGAGGACCCGGTCTGGAGCGGTGACCCCGGCCGCGTCCGCCAGGGCCTGACCATCGCCCACCGCACCCTCGCCCCGCACGTCCACATCTGATCGTCCGCCCAGGAGGGCCGTCCATGCACCGCGGTGTCTACTTCGATGCCTGGTTTCCCCGTCAGCACTGCTACCACCCGAGTCTTCCGCCCCGCCGTCTGCGCATGGTCGACGATCTTGTCGACTACCGCGCCACCGTGCTGGTGTGGGCGTCCATGGGCGGCGGCTCGCTGGCCCTGCCGTACCTGGAGCAGGAGGCGTTCGGCCCGGTCGACGCCCGCTCGCGCTTCTACGGCTTCGTCAACGACAGCGAGTTCATCGCCGCCTGCCACGAGCGGGGCATCAAGGTGCTGGGCATCGTCTTCGAGGCTCAGGGCTGGGAGTTCCCGGTCGAGCTGAACGAGCAGGAGGACGCGGTGCTCGCCCTCAACGAGCTGCGCGGCGCGGGTAAGCGCGACTGGATGGGGCTGCGCGAGTTCTCGTCCAACCGGTACCCGAAGCTCTGGAAGCCGCTCGAACACTACTTCCCCGGCGGGCTGGTGAACTCCGAGGGTGAGCGGGTCACCGACCTGATCGAGGAGTGCGTGGCCCGCGACATCCACGGCCGGCCCTGCCACGCGCACTGGGTGGAGTGCCCGGATCGCGAGCACCAGTGCTTCTACATGGACCGCAACAACCCGGTCTGGCGCGAGTACCTCAAGGCCGTGATCAGGATCCAGATCGACGCCGGCGTGGACGGCATCCAGCTCGACGAGGCCGAGCTGCCGATGGGCGCCTTCCAGTACGGCGCCTGCTTCTGCAAGGACTGCGTGAAGGGTTTCCGCGCCCACCTCCAGGGGCTTCCGGCGGTGGACCCCGTGCTCGACGGGACCGACCTGGACACCTTCCACTACGGCGAGTGGCTGCTCGCCCGGGGCTACGACTTCAAGGCCGGCCGCGGGTCGACGCCACTGTTCGGCGACTACTACGCCTTCCAGTGCCTGTCGATCAAGAAGTACTTCGCCGAACTGGCCGGCTACGCCCGTGAGTACGCCCGCTCGCAGGGCCGCGAGATCATCGTCTCCGGCAACTTCTTCAACTGCGAGCCGATGTACCTCGCCCTCGCCGACGACGTCGACCTGGTCATCACGGAGATGCGCAACACGACGTACCGACAGCCCGAGTGGTACCGCTACGTCGCGGCCTTCGCCGGCGACAAGGACGTCGTGGTGGTCGAGAACCCGTACGGCGGGGTCGTTCCCGAGCTGATCGGCCTGCTCGGGAAGGGCAAGGGGTACGACCTGTTCCGGTTGTCGTTGTTCGAGGCGTCGGCGATGGGCGTGAACATGTCGGTGCCCTACGGCTCGTGGATGGGCAGCGTCATCGAGGACTCCTTCTACGCGCCCCACGAACTGGCGGGCGAGATCCAGACGTTCCTGGCCGGCCATGAGCGGCTGTTCGCGCGCCGGACGGCCAACGAGGTCGCGGTCGTCTTCAGCGTCGAGAGCACCCGCGAGCTCATCGGCAAGGCGGACGTCAGCGACAACACCGCCAACGCGCGCGACGAGTCGGTGGTGGTGCCGTATCGCGTCGTGACCAGGACGCTGTCGGAGGCCGCGGTGCCGTACGACGTGGTGATCTGGCCGGACGGCGTCACCGCGCCCGACCGCTCGGACGCCGAGGCGCTGCTGCGGTACTCGACCGTGATCCTGCCGGACGTCTTCGCCCTGACCGAGGGCCAGGCCGCCGCCGTCGAGGGCTACCTCGCGGCCGGCGGGACGGTCGTCGTCACCGACCGGGTGGCGCGCTCGCTGCCGCGGCACGAGAACGTCCGCACCGCGCACCGTGCCGTGGCCGGCGAGCTGCTCCCGCACGGGCGGCAGGTCGAGACCGCGGCGCAGGTCGCGTCGAACGTCCAGCACCTGGCCGACGGCTCCTACGCGCTGCACCTGGTCAACTACGACTACGACCGCGACGCCGACGCGGTGCGCGTGCTCACCGAGGTTCCGCTCCGGGTGCGGCTGCCCGAGGCCCGCGAGCGCGCGACCATGGTGGCGAGCGACGGGACACGCACGCCGCTGGAAGTGGCCCGCGAGGACGGCGCGCACGTCGTACGCCTCGGCTCGCTCGGCGTCTACACGATCGTCGTCTTCCACGACGGGGAGCTGCCGTGAGGATCGCGGCCCTGCGCGGGCGCGAGACCTTCGAGGTCGAGCAGGCTCCGATCCCGCCGATCGGGCCGGACGAGGTGCTGGTCCGCGTCGTGGCCTCGGGCGTGTGCGCGTCGGAGCTGGAGCAGTGGCTGACCGGTCCGCCGGCGGGGGAGGCCCGCTACCTGGGCCACGAGGTCAGCGGCGTGGTCGCCGACACCGGCGCCGAGGTGACGGCTCCGGCGGCCGGGGACCGGGTCGGCGTCTGGGTCACCGAACGCGGCTTCGCCGAGTACGTCGCCGTCCGCGCGGACCGCTGCTTCGCGGCGGGCGACGGCCCGCTGGACGAGGCGCTCGCCGAGCCGATCGCCTGCGCCGTCAACGCCGTCGAGGCGGCGAGCCCTCGCCTGGGCGACGACGTGGTCGTCATCGGGGCCGGATTCATGGGGAACCTGGTGCAGAAGCTCGCCGCGCTGCGCGGGCCGCGGCACCTGATCGTGGCCGACGCGCGCGCCGACGCCCTGGAGCGCGCCGCGCGGCTCGGCGCGACCCGGACCGTCGACGTGACGAAGGAGTCGCTGCCCGGGGTCGTACGGTCCCTCACCGGCGGGCGCGGCGCCGACGTCACCTTTGAGTGCACCGGCACCCAGAGCGCGCTCACGGCGTGCGGTGACACCACCCGGATGAGCGGCACCATCGCGATCGTCGGCTTCCACCAGGGCGCCGACCGCAGACTCCCGCTGGCGTACTGGAACTGGATGGCCTTCACGATCGTCAACGCCCACTTCCGCGACCTCGAGGTGATCATGCACGGCATGTCGGCCGGCATGCGCCTCCTCGCCGGCGGCCGGTTGCCGATGGACGGCCTGGTCAGTCACCGCTTCCCGCTCGAGGAGATCAACGCCGCCTTCGCCACCCTGCGCGACAAGCCCGACGGGTTCGTGAAGGCGGTGGTGACGTTCCCGGACGGGTGACGGCCGACCGGCTGAAGGGCCGGCCGGCTGAAGGGCCGGCCGGTGGGGTCGGCCGGTGGGGGGCGGCGCTCACAAGGTGCCGGCCGGTTGGGGCCGGCCGCTCAGACGGTGTCGACCGGTTGGGGCCGGCCGCTCAGACGGTGCCGCGCTCGATCAGCGGGCAGGGCAGCACGACGGTACGTCCGGCTCCGGTGTAGCGGCCCGACATCCGGCTCATCAGCAGGTCGCCCGCCGTGCCGCCGGCCTCGTAGGCCGGGTTGCGGACCGTGGTCAGGTGCGGGGTCACGATCGTGGCGGCGTCGACGTCGTCGAAGCCGACGACGGCCACGTCGTCGGGGACGGACAACCCCAGCTCGTGGGCCACGTCGAGCGCTCCGATCGCCATCATGTCGTTGGCGCAGAAGACGGCGTCGGGCCGGTCCCTGAGCGCCATGAGCGTCTTCATGGCCTGGTAGCCCCCCTTGCGGGTCCAGTCGCCGCGCACCATGCGTTCGGCGGGCACCTTCCGCTTCGCGGCCTGCATGGCCGAACGGAAGCCCGCGGTGCGCGCCACGCCGTAGTGCGGCGGGCCCTGGATCATCGCGATCCGCTCGTAGCCGCGGACGGCCAGGAAGGAACCGGCGGCGCGCGAACCGGTCTCGTCGTCGGGGATGACCGCGTCGCAGAGGGGGTGGTCGAGCTGGGCACCGATGCAGACGATGGGCATCTGCTGGTCCACCTCCTCCAGCTCGATCTGCGAGGCGGTCTCGCCGGAGGCGAAGACGATGCCGTCCACGCCGCGGTCCATGGCGTCCTGGAAGAACTTGCGCTCCCTGTCGTGCTGGCCGTCGGTGTTGCAGACGTAGGTGCCGTGCCCGGCGGCGTCGACGGCGTCGGCCAGGCCCCGGGTGAGCACGGCGTAGAACGGGTTGGTGATGTCGGGGACGACGACCGCGATCATGTGGGAGCGCCGTGTCCGCAGGTTGCGGGCCACGATGTTCGGCCGGTAGCCGAGCTCGCGGATGGCCTCCATCACGGTGCCCCGGGTGGCGGCCCGGACCGCGCGCTTTCCGGACAACACGTGGGAGACGGTCGTGGGGCTCACCCCGGCGCGGCTGGCGACCTGTGCGATCGTCACACGAGAGTGTTGGCTGGACCCAGCCTCGCTCCTCAACATGGCGGGTATTCTACGGGAACCCCTGCGGCAAAACGATTTGATGAGGCGGGTCTCCATGACCGACCTGGTCACGCGGTTCAGCACCGAATCGCTGCTCCCTCCCGACCGTGGCGCGCGGGTGAGGCGCCCACGGCTGCACACCGTCGACGCGCACTGGCACGACTACCACGAGCTGTGCCTGGTGGTCCCGGGGGAGGCCGAGCCACGGCGGCCGGGCAGCCCCGCTGCCGGGGATCTCGGGGCCGTCACAATGTGAATCGGCGCCCCGTGAATCCATTGACAAGAAGCCCGGCTCTTGGCGAGACTGCCCGCCAGGCGCCAATCGATTTGCATCAGTCGAAGCTCCGATCTTCCACTGAGCGAACAGTAGGGAGCGGTGTGGTGAGAATCCATGGATCTCGGACGGCCCCGGCGATCATCATGCTGGCGCTCGCGACGGTTCTGAGCCTCTCGGCGTGCGGGAGCGAGGCGAAGAACGCCAACACCGACATCGGCAAGGGCACAGGTGCGGTGAAGGACCCGTCCTCGCCGCAGACCGTGACGTTCTTCTCCTGGGTCGGCAACGAACCCCAGATGAAGAAGATGGCCGCCGAGTTCCACAAGAAGCACCCGAACATCACCATCAAGTTCGAGAACGCCCCCGCCGAGCAGGCGCAGCAGGTGCTCAGCACCCGCATCGCCGGCAACACGGCCCCCGACGTCGCCTACATCAACGCCAGCGACACCAGCGACTACGCCGCCAGAGGAGCGCTCGTCGACCTCGGCAACTACATGAACCGCAGCGAGGTCGTGAAGCCGGACGACTACGTCGACGGCTTCAGGACGTTCGTCACCTGGAACGGCAAGATGTGGGGCCTGCCGTTCGACGGCGAGACGACCGGCCTGTTCTACCGGACCGACCGTTTCAAGGAGGCCGGGATCGCCGGCCCGCCGAAGACCTGGGACGAGTTCAGAGCCGCCGCCGAGAAGCTCACCGACGTGCCGAACGGCAAGTACGGCTTCGAGATGTTCGCCTCGGAGGCGGCCTACTACTACTATCCCTGGCTCCACCAGGCCGGAGGCGAACCGCTGACCAAGGACGGCAAGGACATCGCCTTCGACAGCCCGGCGGGCAGGACCGCGGCCGCCTTCTACGTGGACCTCGCGAAGTACTCCCCGCCGGACTATCTCAACTCCAACTCCTACGACGGCCGGGTGGCGTTCGCGAAGGGCGACGTGGCGATGTACGTTGCGGGCGCCTGGTTCGCCGGCACGCTCGCCGACGAATATCCCAAGATCGAGGGCAAGTGGGCCGCGGCCCCGCTTCCCGAAGGGGCCGCCGGGTGCAAGACCACCCTCGCCGGCGACTCGCTGGTGATGTTCAACCAGACGAAGGTCCCGGACGCCGCCTGGTTGTGGATGGAGTTCCTCTCGCAGCCCGACAACCTGGCCGCGTGGACGTACAAGACCGAGGGCACGCTGCTGCCTCCGACGAAGTCGCTGCTCGACGGCGGCGACCTCGCCAAGGAGAAGCCGGTGCTCAAGCCCTTCGCCGACCTGATGGCGTGCGGTGTCGCGAGCACGGTCGCCAACCCCAAGTACCCGCGGGTCGAGACCATCCTCAACGAGGAGCTCAGCAAGGCCATCTACGGCGACCAGACCGCCGCGGAGGCGCTGCGGAACGCCGCCCAGCAGGGCAGGGCGATCCTCGGCCGCGGCTGACCGGGCGCGCGCCCGGCCGGGCCGGCCCGGCCCGGCGGCGTACGGAGAAAGGGAGGAAGTGATGGCGCAGCCGCTGGTGCGGACCGAGACGGACGCGGCGCCCGTGAAGAGCGGAGGGCGATGGCCCCGGCGACGCTCCGGACCCGCGCTCCCGCACCCGGACCGGCGCAGCCTCCCGGCCCGGGTCTGGAAGGAACGGTCGGCGTACGTCTTCCTGATGCCCGGCATGCTGATCTTCTCGGTCTTCACGCTGGCCGCGCTGGTCTTCGCCGTCTACCTGACCTTCCACCGGTGGAGCATCATCGAGCCGGACAAGCCGTTCGTCGGCCTGACCAACTACCGCGACATGATCCACGACGAGCGGTTCATCGAGTCGGTGCTGAACACCATCTACTTCAGCGGCGCCTCCGTGCCGCTGTCGATGGGGACAGGACTGCTGCTGGCCCTGCTGCTCAACCTGCCGCTGCGCATGCGCGGCCTGTTCCGGACGGCGTTCTACCTTCCGGTCGTCACCCCGTTCGTGGTGTCCGCCATCCTCTGGAAGTGGCTCTACAACAGTGACTACGGCCTGTTCAACCACTACCTGCTGCAGACGCGCCTCATCGACGACCCCTTGTTGTGGTTGTCGGACAAGAACCTCGCGATGCCGGCCGTCGTCCTCATGAGCGTGTGGGCAGGGACCGGGTTCTCGATGGTGGTCTACCTGGCCGGGCTGCAGGCGATCCCCCGTGAGCTCTACGAGGCGGCCCGCATCGACGGCGCCGGCGCGTGGCAGCGCCTGCGGTACGTCACGATCCCGTCCCTCCGCCCCACCACCCTGTTCCTGCTCGTCATGGGGATCATCAGCTCGCTGCAGGTCTTCACCCAGATCTTCGTGATGACCAACGGCGGACCGGTCAACAAGACGACGACGATGGTCTATTACATGTATCTCTGGGCGTTCAAGTACTTCGACATGGGCTACGCCAGCACCCTGGCGTTCGCGCTCTTCCTCATGCTGCTCGTGTTCACGGCGCTCCAACTGCGCCTCTCCCGGCGGGAGTCCGGCGCATGGGCGGCGTAGACGGCCCAGTGGACGGCCCAGTGGACGGCCGGGTGGACGGCGGGGTCGCCGTGCGCGAGGCGGCGCCGGAGCGCACCGCGCCGGCCCGCAGGCCGCAGGACGGGAACAACCACTTCGGGCCGCGCCAGAAGGCGGTCACCTACCTGGTGCTCGCCCCGCTCGCCATCCTGTTCGTGGCGCCGTTCGCCTGGCTGATCAGCGCTTCGTTCCAGCCGATGGGCGAGATCTTCTCCACGACGCCGCACTGGATCCCGCAGGACCCGACGGCGGAGGGCTACAAGGGCTTCCTGAACGTCGGTGACCTCACCAAGGCGCAGCAGGGTCAGGGGCACGGTGACTGGCGGTGGTTCGCGAACAGCGCGTTCGTCGCGGTCACCGTCACCGTGCTGCAGACGTTCTTCAACGCGCTGTGCGCCTACGCCTTCGCCAAGCGCCGCTTCCCCGGACGTAACGCCATCTTCGTGTTGTTCCTGGCCACGATGATGGTCCCCGGGCAGGTCACGCTCATCCCGAACTATCTGATCATCCAGCACATCCCGTTCTTCGGCGGCAACGACTGGATGGGGAGCGGCGGGCACGGCTGGCTCGACTCCTACTGGGGTCTGATCATGCCGGGGATCGTGTCGGCGTTCGGCATCTTCCTCCTCCGCCAGTACATGCTCTCGATCCCGGACCAGCTGCTGGAGGCCGCCCGCATCGACGGGGCGGGCGAGTTCCGGATCTTCCGGTCCGTCGTGCTGCCGCTGTGCGGGCCGGCGCTCGCCGCGAACGCGATCTTCACCTTCCAGGGGGCCTGGGAGGACTTCTTCTGGCCCCTGATCATCATGTCCAGCCCCGACAAGATCACCGCGCCCGTGGGGCTCGCCCTGTTCGTGGTGCAGAATCGTACGTCCTGGACCTTGCTGTTCGCCGGGTCGGTGATCGCGACCCTGCCGATGATCATCGTGTTCCTCGTCTTCCAGCGCAGGTTCGTGCAGGGCATCGCACTGACCGGGATCAAGGGGTGACCATGGCGCAGGAGAATCGCGATCTGCTCGACCGGCTGCTCGAAGCCGGGAACGGCGTGCTGAGGTGCGAGCCGGCGTGGGTCGCGCGTGACTTCCTGCCGCCGGGCCGGCGGCTGGGCCTGCCCGAGCACGCCTACGACGCCGGGGAGCGCGGCGCCATCTGCGAGCGATGGCTGGCCTCGACGACGAAGGCGGACAACGCCGTCGGTCCCGAGGACGAAGGGCTCAGCCACGTCGTGGGGGAGCACGGCGAGCGGCTCCTGCTGCGCGACGCCGTGGCCGCCGACCCGGTGGCGATCATGGGTGCGGCGTACGCCGCCGCGCACCCGGCGGGGCTCGGCCGGCTGGCGAAGATCTTCGACTACGCCGACCGGCTGCCGTACCACATCCATCCGCCCCAGGAGTACGCCTCGCTGGTCGGACGCAACGCGAAGGACGAGTCGTACCACTTCCTGCCGGGCGCCGACCTGGGCGCGCATCCGGAGACGTTCCTCGGCGTGCACCCGTGGATCGCGGAGCGGTCCGCGCACGAGGTGCTGCTGCCGTACCTCGTCGACTGGGACAGCGACCTCATCCTCCGGCACGCCCGCGCGGAGCTGCAGGTCGCCGGCGAGGGCTTCCACGTGCCGTCCGGCGTGCTGCACGCGCCCGGCACGGCCCTCACCCTCGAACTGCAGGAGGACTCCGACGTCCTGTCGATGTTCCAGGCGCTGAACGCCGGCCGGATCATCTCCAAGGACCTGCTGTTCAAGGACGTGCGCCCGCGGGACCGTCAGCGGCACGGCGAGCGGTTCCCGCTCGGCTTCGTGGACTGGCAGACCAACGGCGACCCCTGGTTCTACGAGAACCGCCATCTCAGCCCGCAGCCCGTGCCCGGCTCGGACGGCGACGGCGAGGAGACCTGGGTCTTCTACAACACCACCAAGTACGCGGGCAAGCGACTCGTCATCCCGCCGGGCGGCGTGCACCGGCTGCGCGAGCCCGGCGTCTACAGCGTGTTCGCCTGGGAGGGGGAGGGCAGGTTCGCCGGGCACGAGGTGCGCGGCGGCGACCCAGGACGGGACGAGCTGGTGGTCACGCACGAGGCGGCCACCCGCGTGCACGAGGTGGCCGCCACCGGACCCCGGGACCTCGTGGTGTTCCTGTTCTTCGGACCCGACCTGCACCCGGGCACACCGTCCATCGCGGGCCGCGCGCGGTGACGCTCACACGTGCAACACGACCTCGCCGTCCTGCTGGGTGACCCGGTAGGTCTTCAGCCCGACGCGCTTCGGCTCCAGGAGCGAGCGGCCGCTCTCGATGTCGAACTCCCAGCCGTGCCAGGGGCAACGGATCACCCGGCCGGCCTTGCCGTAGACGTACTCGTGCGGGCCGGCGGCGACGAAGGTGCCGCCCAGCGAGTCCTTGCACAACGACGCACCCATGTGGGGGCATCTCTCGCTGATGGCGAAGAACTCCTCGCCGACGCTGATGACGCCGACCGGCCGCCCGTTCACCTCGACGGTCCGGCATCCGTCGCGGCGTACGTCCTCGACGCTGCCGACCCGAACCTCCATGCGCCCACCCACTGACTCTCGACCGCGATGCCAATCGATTTGCTATCAATGACTATGACGGTTCCGCGTCATCTCGGCAACCACTGCCCGGACAGGAGTTCCCATGGCCGACCTGCGTGACCAGCCCCTCGCGGAGACGCACGCGCCGAGCCGCTACCGGCTCGTCGACTGCGACGTCCACCCGGTCACCAAGAGCGGCCTGGGGGAGCTGCGGCCGTTCCTGTCCCAGGCCGAGCAGCGCCGCCTGGGCCTCGACGAGCGCCGCGACCTCACCACGATCGGGCACCGCGAGGCGGTGTCCGTCCCGCGGAACATGCTCTACGTCAACCCGGCCGGGGTGCTCCGCGACGACGCCCGCGCCCCGGACGGGTCCGCGCCGGGAGCCGACCCGGCGTTCACGGCACGGCAGCTGCTCGACGGCCACGGCATCGACCGTGCGGTGCTCATCGGGGGAGAGGTGCTCGGGCTGGGAGCCATGCCCGATCCGGACGCCGCGGCGATGATCGCCTCGGCGTACAACCGGTGGCTCGCGACGACCTGGTTCGACGCCGACGACCGGTACCGCGGTTACCTCGTGGTCGGGGCGCAGGATCCGGTGCTGGCGGCCCGGGAGATCCGGCGCGCGGCCGAGGACGAGCGCTTCGTCGGCGTGCTGCTGCCGCTCACCGACCTGCTGATGGGGCTGCGCCACCATTACCCGATCTACGAGGCCGCGTGCGAGGTCGGCATTCCGGTCGCCGTCCACCCCAACTCGGGCGAGGGCATCTTCCGCACCTCGCCGCCGATGGCGGGCGGGACGCCGACGTACTACGTCGAGTGGCACAGCGGGCTGAGCCAGGTGTTCCAGGCCAACGTGATCAGCCTCGTCTGCCACGGGGTCTTCGAACGTTTCCCGAACCTCAAAGTGATCATCACCGAGGGCGGGCTGGGCTGGATCCCCGACGTGATGTGGCGGCTCGACAAGAACGTCAGGGGCCTGCGCGACGAGGTGCCGTGGGTCAGGCGGCTGCCCAGCGAGTACATCGTGGACCACGTCCGGTTCACGACGCAGCCGCTCCCGGAGCCGAAGCGCCGCCACCACCTGCACGTGCTCTGCGAGATCGCCGGCGCGGACCGCACCCTGATGTTCAGCTCCGACTACCCGCACTGGGACTTCGACGACCCACGGCACGCCCTGACCGCGCTGCCGCCGGCGATCAGGCAGCGGGTGAGCAGCGACAACGCCATCGAGACCTACGGCGCCCGGCTGTGACGCGCCCGTCTCAGGGCCGGGCTCGGGCCCGGCGCGTCCGCACCGGTTCAGAGCCCGGCGGTGCTGATCAGAGCGGTGGACGTGCCGGAGCGTTCTCGAAGGCTCGCAGGATCGCGGTGTACGCGGGCTTCGGCTGGAGGTCCTCGTCGAACGGCAGCGGCCGGCGCGCGGCCCCGTCGGGGCGCGGGTAGTCCTCCTCCAGCCACGTGTAGCGGTCGCTCAGCCCGAAGGTGAGCACGACCTTGACCGCGGGCTCCTGGAGGGCCACGGACAGATAGCGCGCGTACACGTCCGCCACGGCCGCGTCACGGCTCGGGACGTCGGCCTCCAGGCCGTCGTCCTGGACGTCCATCTCGGTGATGAAGATGGACAACCCCCGCGCCGCGACGTCCGACAGGAAGGTCCGGTACGCCGCCGTGTCGAACTTCCGGGCGAACTTGTCCGCGTTCAGGTGTGCCTGGATCCCCAGTCCGTGCACCGGGACGTTCCTGCTCTGGAGATGGTCGATGGCCTTGAGCATCGACGTCCGGCGCGCGGCCGCGTCCGTCCCGGTCTCGAACCCGAACTCGTTGATGAGCAGCAGGGCGTCCGGGTCATGCTGGTGGGCGAGGGTGAACGCCTCCTCGACATAGGACGGCCCGATCGTCTGATACCAGGGTTCGACCGTCCAGAACCCGTTGGCGTCCTTGCGGCGCCCGTCGGTCACCTCGTTGGCCACCACCCAGGCCGTCACCTGCCCGGCATAGTGCGCGACCTCCTGCTGGATCGTCCCGAACAGCAGGTCACGGGCCTCCTGGGTGCCGAGCTCGTACAGGGCGTCCGGCTCCCACCCGTCACCCAGTCCCTCGTCCCAGACCAGATGGGCCGCGAGCACCGGCTGCTCGTTGCCGGCGGCGAACGAGACGATCTGGTCGCCGTGGCCGAAGTCGAGAGGCGAGTCCCGCGTCGGCTTCAGCCGGTACCACAGCAGGTCGTCCTCGGTGAGCAGCATCCCGCTCTCGCGGGCGAACAGCGCCGCGTAGGCGGAGTCCGGCTGGACCTGCCACGTCGCGGCCGACGAGCCGTACCGGATGCCCTTGGCCAGCGCAGCCCGGTGCAGCTCGCCCGCGGGCGCGGCCCATGCCGCACGCGCGGACACGAACGGCGACACGCCACCACCCAGGAGCGCCGCGGCTCCCAGGCCGCCACCGACAAGGAACGATCTTCGAGGGAGACCTCTCTGACCTGCCACCGCATTCCCTTCATCGAGTCGTCCGAAGAACCGCGCGCGATGCAAATCGATTTACACAACAGATACACCCGCCGGCTCGCCGTGGGAAGGCCCAAGGACGGCCGCCCGCATTGTCATGTACGGGTGCCGCGGCCCGCGCGGGGCCTCAGGAGATCGGTACGTCGGCGACGGGCTCGAACCCGGGGATCCGCACGGTGACGCGGGAAACGTCGGCGGGCGGCTTGAACATCGCCCACAGCGTGTACTGCTCGCCCTTCTCCACCGTGTAGTCGTCCAGCCCGAGGCGCTGCAGGTCGGGGCCGATGGCGACGCGGGCCTCCCCGTCTCGCACGGTCCGGTACCGCTGGTCGGCGGAGTCCAGGGTGATCGCTCGCCGCTTTTCCCGCGCCGCAGGCAGGCTCGCCGCCGTCCGGCGAGCCTGCCCCCTGATCGGTTCAGTTGCGGTCAGCGGGCCCCGACGCGGTGGATCCGGTCGCGGCGGATTCGGACGCGGTGGGTTCGGGCGCGGTGGGTTCGGGAGCGGCGGAACGGGGCGTGGTGGATTCGGTCGCGGCCGGTTCGGCGGCCAGGCGGGTGTCGCGCCTGGACTTGAGCAGGCTGGCCACCGTGGTGATGGTGAGCACGGTGACGATGACGGCCAGCGAGGTCCAGTTGCTGATCTCGGGGGCCCAGGTGACGTGCTCGCCGCCGTTGATGAACGGCAGCTCGTTCTTGTGCAAAGCGTGCAGGACGAGCTTCACGCCGATGAAGCCGAGGATGACCGCCAGGCCGTAGGTGAGGTAGACGAGTTTCTCCACCAGCCCGCCGAGCAGGAAGTACAGCTGTCTCAACCCCATCAGCGCGAACGCGTTGGCCGCGAAGACCAGGTAGGCGTCCTGGGTGATGCCGAAGATCGCGGGGATGGAGTCGACCGCGAACACCAGGTCCGCGCCGCCGATGGCGACGATGACGATGAACATCGGGGTCAGCAGGCGGCGGCCGTCCTGTCTGATGGTCAGCCGCGAGCCGTGGTAGTCGTCGGTGACCGGGAACAGCTTGCGTACCAGCCGTACGACGCCGCCGTTGGGGTCGTAGTCCTCGTCGTCGTTGTTGTTGAAGGCGAACTTCCACGCGGTGTAGATGAGGACGCCGCCGAAGAGCCAGAACACCCAGCTGAACCGTTGTACGGCCTGCGCGCCCACGGCGATGAAGACACCGCGCATGACCAGCGCCATCACGATCCCGATGAGCAGCACGCGGTGCTGGTGGATCGCGGGCACGGCGAAGCTCGCCATGATCAGCATGAAGATGAACAGGTTGTCGACGCTCAGCGTGTACTCGGTGATGTAGCCGGTGATGTACGCCGCGGCCTGGTCATCGCCGCCGAAGATCCACACTCCGGTGCCGAAAGCGACGGCACAGGCGATGTAGAAGGCGATCCAGCGCGCCGACTCGGCGATCGTGACCCTGTGGGGCCTCCTGTTGACGATGATCAGGTCGAGGAGGATGAGCGCGAGGAGGGCGGCGATGGTGGCCGCCCACAGCCAGGCGGGCACAGGCATGGGTGGGGGCATGAGAGCTCCTCCGACTTGGCGTTGACACGTCCGTCGGAGGTCTTCTCCGCCCGCGTCGCCGCGGACCGACCGCGCCGGGTCCCGAGGAAGGGTCCGTGATGACGACGTGGCCGCGAAGGAGTACTCCCCTCCACTTCGGTGCGATCATACATACGGAATGCAGTAGACGAAATTCCCTTGGGCAAATCTCTCGCGGGGGCCAAGGACCGAAGTGGGCCGCGGCACTCGTGTGGATTTGTGGGACATCGTCCTACGATCGCTCCGGCCGCGAAGCCTACCATCTGCCGCCACCCGCGAAGACGGCCGGGGTCTGCGCCAAGGTCGGGACGCGGGCCCCGCTTCACACCGGCTCCTCCGGATCGGTGTGGACCCGGACGGTCCGGCAAGACTGGTGGGATGAAGTGGAACGTCTGGGTCGACGACTGGCAGATGGAGTGTTGCGGCGAGCTGTTCGGCCTCGGATCGGCGGTCTCCTGGACCCTCGGCCCGGCCGACCGCGACTGGCTGACGCGCGCCCTCGGTGAGGAGACCGCGGCCACGATCGACTGGGGCCAGGAGCATCACAGCGAGCCCTCACCTGATCAGATCAGCGTCGAAGCCCGCGTCACCCATATCTCCGCGGTCCACGCCCGTTACGAGCTGACCCCTGGCGAGAGCGCGTATCACCCGGTCGAAGGAGTGCTCACTCCGCAGACCTTCGCCGACGGGCGGCCTCCGGCTGAGGGAGATCTGCGGTTCATCGGGTACGTCGTGACCCTCGATGTCTTCGCGTAGACCCCGTCGCCGCGTCGAGCCCTCCCGGCACTCCGGCGGGTGACGAGGGCCCCGTTCTCTCCCGTGATGCGTCAGCGGCCAGGGTCCAGCACCAGCGCCGGGTCCAGCGCCATGGTGGCGACCGTCGAGTTCGATGTCCGCTTCGGTGATGCGTTTCACCCGGCCGAGGCGGACCACGTTCTTGATCGTGCGTAGCTGTTCCAGTTCGGCTTGGGAGACGGTGGCGCAGCGAAACGCCGTCGGCCGGTCATCCGGCGAGAATCCTCAGCAGGGCGCCGACGGCGGCGAGCCGATCGAAGAGGTCCGGCAGGGATTCGGCGCGCATGATGGCGTCGTGCTTGGCGGCGTACTCCTCCGCGATGTCCTCGGCGCGGCGGAGGGGAAGCGGCTGCACGGTGGCCCGGTCGATGAGCCATGGCGCGCGGGGCATGATCCATGTCAGGCGTTCCGGGGCGATGCCCCGCTCCAGCAGCCAGAGGCAGGCGTCGATCCCGGTCTTGCCCGCGCCGACGACGACGTACCGGTCGTAGGGTTCGCGAATGGCCGGCAATTCGTTCGGCGGCACGACGGGAACGCCGGTGGCGATCGGGAACTCCGGCGGTCGCATGGCCGGCACGGTGACGCCTTGGTAGGTGGTGTCCACGATCTTCCGTCGTACGGTCACCTCGTAGTCGTCGCCGGAGGTCGTCAGGTGGAATCGGCCGGCGCCTTCATATTCGGCCATGACGATGGCATGGCTCAGCGCCGGCAGGGGCGGCGAACTCGATCTGCCCGCCGTGCTGGAGGACACCTGACACGCCGTGCCGGCCGGGAACCGGGCGGCACGAGGGCCGGCCCGGCGTCATCGCGTGCTGATCACCGGAAGGCGGCGACGTTGGCGCGGGCCCACTCGGCATAGGTGCGGGGCGCCCGGCCCAGCACCCTCTCGACGTCCGGGCTGACCCTCCGCTCGGCCGGCGTGGGCGCGCCCAGGACGGCCAGGGTCGTCTCCACCACGTCCGCCGGCATGAACGTCATCATCTGCGCCCGTGCCTGGTCCGGGGTCTGCTCCACGAACCGGATCGGCTCGCCCAGCGCGGCGCCGATCGCCTCGGCCTGCTCCCGGGGCTTCACCGGGGCGGGACCGGTCAGCTCGTAGATCCGCCCGGCGTGGCCGTCCTCCCGCAGCGCCGCGGCGGCGACCCCGGCGATGTCGCCCGGGTCGACGGACGGCAGCGCGACGTCGGCGAACGGGGCGGCGACGGTCCGCTCGGCACGTACCGACGCGGCCCAGGCGTAGGTGTTGGAGTCGAAGTTGCCCGGCCGCAGGATCGTCCAGTCCAGGCCCGACTCTCGTACGGCCTCCTCGATGGACAGTCCCAGCACTCCGTGCGAGGCCGACTCCGGCCGGGTCTTCACTCCCAGCGAGGACAGCAGCACCACCCGCTCGACACCACCGGACTTGGCCGCAGCGAGGATGTCGGCCACGTTCAGCGTGTGAGCACTGGCACCGCCGTTCTGCAGGAACAGCGCGTCGGCGCCGTCGAAGACCGGGCGCAGGCTCTCGGCGTCGGCCAGGTCAGCCTGCCGGTGCGTGACGCCTTCCGGCACGTCCCCTTCCGCGATGGCCCGGGACGTGGCCGTCACCTTCTCGCCGGCCGCCGCGAGCATCCGCACCAGCGGGCGGCCGGTGTTTCCTGTGGCTCCCGTTACAACGATCATGGTCGTTCTCCTGTCGTTCATCCGCTCGAACGAGCGGTTCGTACGCAACGCAGGCGACGCTAACATCCTGGGTATAGTAGGTACCTAGAGGAAAGTGACTATCTCCGAGGGAGCATCCGCATGGGCGACACGACATGGCAGGCCGCGACCACGTCGGCCGGCCCGGAGCAGGCCTGCCCGATCGCCCCGGTGGTCGACATCGTGTTCAGCCGGTGGACCACCCCGATCCTGTGGACCCTCAACCACCACGGCCGGCAGCGCTTCGTCGAGCTGCAACGGCGGATCACCACGATCACATCGAAGGTGCTGACCCAGCGCCTGCGGCAACTCGAACGCGACGGCCTGATCGTGCGGACGTACCACCCCGAGATCCCGCCCCGGGTCGAATACGAGATCAGCGACCTCGGCCGCAGCCTCGCCCCGCTGTTCGCCCACCTCGCCGAATGGGCCGCCACCAACCTCGACGCGGTCGATCGGGCCCGCCGCGCCTACGACAGCGCTTCGACTCACTGAGGCCGGCGAAAACGCGCCGGACGGCTGAACCAGGGTTGCGACGGCGTCCGCTCTGACGGCGCCTGACAGTGGCTTCTCGCGCCTTGTCAGGTCGTTGTCAGCGCGGACGCGCATCGTTCAGGGCGTCACAGAACGGACCGCAGCGGCGGTCCTGCCCCGAACGATGCAGGAGAAATCTCATGGCCCATCCACGCCGATGGTGGATCCTCGGCGTTGTCTGCCTGGCGCTGCTGGTGCTCAGCGTCGACAACATGATCCTCACGCTGGCCATCCCCGCGCTCATGCGTGAGCTGGGGGCGAGCCCGGCCGACGTCCAGTGGATCCTCGACGCCTACATCCTGGTGTTCGCGGGCCTGCTGATCACCGCCGGAAGCCTGTCGGACCGCTACGGGCGTCGCCGGCTGCTCATCCTGGGGCTGGGCGTACTCGGCGGGGCGTCCCTGCTGGCGGCGTTCGCCGACCAGTCGTGGCAGCTCGTCGCGTGCCGCGCGCTGATGGGGGCGGGCGCGGCCCTGGCCATGCCCAGCACCATGTCCATCCTCATTGTCGTCTTCGACGCGAGCGAGCGGCGCAAGGCGATGTCCATCTGGGGCATGGTCAGCATGGTCGGCATCGTGGCCGGTCCCACCCTCGGCGGGCTGCTGCTCCAGCACTTCTGGTGGGGGTCGGTCTTCCTGGTCAACGTGCCGCTGGCCGTGCTCGCCGGCATGGGCGCCCGCACCGTCGTGCCGGAGTCGCGGGGGCCGGCACGACGGGCCGACCCGCTGGGCGTGCTGCTGTCCGTCGCCGGGATGGCCGCCCTGGTGTGGGCGATCATCTCCCTGCCGCACGAGGGCTGGTCGGCTCCGGTCGTGATCGCCCTGGGGGCGGCCGTCATCGCGCTGGTCCTCTTCGTGCGGTGGCAGTCCCGTGCGCCGCATCCGCTGCTGCCGCCGGCGATGTTCCGCGAACGCGACTTCAGCGGGGCCGCGGCCTCGGTGGTGCTGCTGGTGTTCTCCACCGCGGCGGTGCAACTGGCGTTGACGCAGTTCCTCCAGCTGGTGCTCGGATACGGCGCGATGAAGGCCGCGCTGGCGTTCGTGCCGCTGGCCGTGGCCGTGGCCGTCTTCAACCTGGTGGGCGCCACGCTGGCCAGGCACGTCCACGACAGGACCCTGATCGTGGCGGGGATGCTGGTGATCGCCGTCTCGCAGGGCCTCTTCGCGCTGATCGGCCCGGGCGACGGATATCCGCTTCTCGCCGCGGGCCTGGTGGTCATGGGCATCGGCACCGGGCTGGCGACACCCAGTGTCTTCGCCACGCTCATGGGCGCCATCCCGCCGCAGCACGCCGGGGTGGGTTCAGCGGTCAGCGACACCATCCAGCAGGCGGGCATGGCGCTGGGCGTGGCCGCGCTGGGCAGCCTGCTGTCGGCCGGCTACCTCGCGGCTCTGCCCGCGGGCACGCCGCACGTGGCCAGGACGTCGCTGGCGGAGGCGCTCGGCACAGCGGCCAGGACGGGGTCGGCCGGCCTGGCGCAGGCCGCGCGGGAGGCCTTCCTGTCGTCCATGTCGCTGGTGAGCACCGCCGCCGCCCTGCTGTCGGTGGCCGGAGCCGTGCTGGCCCTCGCCGTCCTGCGCCGTCGTACTCCCGCGCACGCACACGCTTGAAGAGAGAAGGAGATCCTCGAAGATGAGACAGCTTGATGTGACGGCCTACCAGAGCGCGGAGCAGCTGCTGCCGCACCACCGCGCCGCGCTGGTCCCCGGGGGGCGGGTCAGGCCGGTGTGGGCCGACGGCGGTGCCCGCTTCTGGTACCGCTCGGGCACCCGGTTCGTGCTCGTCGACCCGGCCGCGGGCGTCCGCGTACCGGCCTTCGACCATGAGCGGCTCGCCGCCGCGCTGGCGGCGGCATCCGGGCAGGACGTGGATGCGGCGGCGCTGCCGTTCGAGGCCATCCGGCTGAGCGGCCGGGCTGTCGAGTTCGCCGCGTTCGGCGGGCATTGGCGCTGTGCTCTCGACACGTACGCGCTGGAGAGCTGCGAGCCGCGCCCGGCCGCCTCCTTCGTCGAGGCCGCCTCGCCCGACGAGCGGCACGCGGTCTTCCGCCGCGACCACAACCTGTGGGTCCGCCGGCCGGCCGACGGCACGGAATGGGCGCTGACCTCGGACGGGAATCCGGACCATGAGTACGGGACCGCGCCCGACTGGTGGCAGAACTCCGTCCTGGTCCGCAAGCTCGGATTCCCGACCATGCCGCCGGCCGCGGCCTGGTCGCCGGACGGGACGCGCGTGCTGACCCATCGCACTGATCAGCGCGGCGTACGCCGTAACCACCGGATCGAGGCCCTGCCCGCGGACGGCGGCCCGCCCCGTCTGCACACGCAGCGCTATGCCCACCCGGGTGATGAGCGGGTGCCGCTGGCCGAGCTGGTCGTGCTCGACATCGCCACCGGCGCCGTGGCGCGGGCCTCGGCCGAACCCCTGCCCATGTCCGTGGTCTCGCCGGTGATGACGCGGTGGGCGTGGTGGGCGGCCGACGGCAGCGCGGTGTACTACCTGAGCGGGCCGCGCGACGGACGCAGCCTGTCGTTGCACCGGCTCGACCCGGTCACCGGTCACGTGACCACGCTGCTGACCGAGGCCGGCGACACCCGCGTGGCGCCCAACCAGTGGGCGGAGGGACAGGCGCCGATGGTCGAGGTGATCGGCGGCGGGACCGAGGTGCTGTGGTACTCCCAGCGTGACGGCTGGGGACACCTGTACCTGTACGAGGCCGGCACCGGCGCACTGCTCGGGCAGGTGACCTCCGGCGCCTGGGCGGTCCGGGAGATCCTGCACGTCGACGAGACGGACCGGGTGGTGTACTTCACGGCCGCGGGCCTCGTCCCGGACGACCCGTACCGTCGTACGGTGTGCCGGACCGGGCTGGACGGGCGCGGCTTCGCCCGGCTCACCGGCGACGATCTCGACCACGACGTGACGGTCGCGCCGAACGGGGCGTACTTCGTCGACTCGGCCTCGACCACCGACACCCCGCCCGTGACCACGGTGCGGGGCTGGGACGGGCGCGTGCTCGTCGAGCTGGAACGCGCGGACGTCACGCGCCTGCTCGCGACCGGATGGAGGCCGCCGGAACGCTTCCGGGTCAAGGCCGCCGACGGCGTCACCGACGTCTACGGTGTGCTGTACCGGCCGCACCACTTCGACCCCGCCGGTCGCTACCCGGTCATCGACACGCCGTATCCGGGCCCGCAGACCAACCGCGTCCACCCCACCTTCGACCCCGGCATCCTCGGCCACGAGGCCGAAGCCATGGCCGCGCTCGGCTTCGTCGTGGTCGCCGTCGACGGGCGGGGCTCACCGGGACGCGACAGGGCCTTCGCCGACGCCTCCCACGGCAACCTGGGCGACGCCGGCGACCAGGCCGCCGCGCTGCGGCAACTGGCGCGGACGAGACCCTGGATGGACCTCGAGCGGGTGGGGGTCGTCGGCATCTCCGCCGGCGGGCACCAGGCCGTACGCGCCATGCTCGACCATCCCGGCCTGTACAAGGCCGGCATCTCCAGTTGCGGGACGCACGAGCTGCGGCACCTGCACGCCGGGCACGCGGAGCTGTACCACGGCATGCCCGGCGAGGCCGACTACGACCGGGTGTCCAACGTGGTGAGGGCCGACCGGCTGGCGGGCAAGCTCCTGCTGATCCACGGCGGCATGGACCCCAACGTCCTGCCCGACCACACGATGCGCCTGGCCGAGCGGCTCATCACCCTGGACAAGGACGTCGAGATGCTGATCGTCCCCGGCGCGGAGCACCTGTTCCTCGGTTACGAGCACCACGTGTACCGGCGCAGGTGGGACTTCCTGGTGCGGCACCTGATGGACGCCGAACCACCGGAGCACCGCCTCACGCCGCTCGTCTTCGACGCCGGCTTCCTCGCGGCCTGGTTCTGACGCCTCACCCCGCCAGCAGGCCGAGCGCCTGATCCCTGGACAGCCCCGCGCCCCGGCGGTACGCCTGCTCGTACGCCGGGGCGCCGAGCCGTTCGACCAGGGAGGCCGCCAGCTCGCCCACCTCCGGATCACCCCGGTCGAACACCCCCCGGATCGCCCGGCTCATCCCGAGGGCGTGCGCCGCGCCGGCCGGATCGCCCTCACCGAGCAGCAACCGGGCCAGCAACTGCGCCGCCGCGGCGGCGTCGCGCGCGGCGACCGAGGCTCTGACCGCGTTCGGGAACAAGCGCCGCGCCTCGGCCGCCGCTCCCGCGGCCAGAAGATTGGCCACCCGCGCCGGCGCGACCAGCACCTCGATCGTCTCTTCGGGGACCGACAGCTCTCCGGCCAGCGCCTCCAGCCGATCGAGCGCCTGCTCCGACGATTCCCAGGCGCCACCACGCCGGTGCAACTCGGCGACGCAGCGCTCCAGCTCGAGTTCGGAATGCCGCTGCACCCGGCCGCCGATCGCGCGGCGGGCCGCCGCGACGTCCCGCCAGGCGCCGTCCGGGTCACCGGCCCGCATCCGCGCGGTGGCCAGCCAGGTCCGATACCCGGCCTCTTCCTGCGAGCCCAGTTCCGCGACCAGGGCGACGCCGCGTTCGGCGGCGATCAGCGCCCGCTCGTGCTCGCCCCGCACCGCGTGGGAGTGGGCGGAGCCGATCAGGGCCATCGCCAGCCCATGACGCTCGCCCACCTCCTCATAGCGCCGCAGGGCCTGCGCCAGCGCCGCGGCGCCGCCGGGCCAGTCGCCACGGTCGATGCGCACGTACGCCTCCACCCAGCACGCGCACGCCCGCGCCCACGGATCCCGGTGATCGCGCGCCCGGCGCAACTCACGCTCCGCCAGATCGTCGAGACGCAGGAAGAACGCCGCCGGCACCACCACCGGCACCAGGATCGGATATCGGTCCATCGCCCCCGAGCGGACACAGTCCTCGATCAGCGCGCGGGCCGGCTCTCGATCGGGCAGCGACCCGCTGTTGCCGGCCAGCGCGCGCACCGCGGCGAAGGCCGCCCGCGCGGCGGCGGGCAGGGCGTCGCCGAAGCCGAGCACCGCTTCCACCAGCGACTCGGACCTGGCGTCGAACCGCGCCATGGTCCAGTACCAGCTCAGCGCGGGCAGGATCCGCGATGCCGAGTCCGCGTCCCCGGATGCGACGGCCATCCGCAGCGCGAGCACCAGATTGCCGTACTCGGCATCCAGGACCGCCATCGAGCGCACCTGCTCGCGCGAGCGCAGCAACGGCTCGTGCTCCTCGGCCAGCCCCCGGAAGTGCCGCACGAAACGGGCCTCGACGGCCTCCCGCTCGCCGGCTCGGAGCAACTCCTGCGCCGCGTACGCTCGCATCGTCTCCAACATGCGATATCTGCGGCGGCCCTCACCACTCGCCTCCACGACGGACTTCTCGACCAGCGCGTCCAGCACGTACGCGTCGCCGTCGTCGCCGTCCCCGCCGTTCCCGTCCCCGCCGTCTGGGCCGTCTGCGTTCGGACACACCGCCCGCACCGCGTCCCGCCCGGCCCCGCCCGGGAACACCGACAGGCGCCGCGCCAGCGCCCGCTCGTCCTCCGTCAGGAGCTCCCAGCTCCACTCGACCACCGCGCGCAGCGTGCGCTGGTGAGCGGGCCCTGTCCTGTTGCCCGAGGCGAGCAGCCGGAAGCGGTCATCCAGCCGCCGCGCGATCTCCTCCACGCTCATGGTACGCAGCCGGGCGGCGGCCAGCTCCAGCGCCAGCGGCAGCCCGTCCAGCCGCCCGCAGATCTCCACCACGGGACCGGCCGTGGCCTCATCCAGCACGAAGCCGGGCCGCACACCGGCCGCCCTGTCCAGGAACAGCCGCACCGATGCCGCCCCGGCGGCCTCCTGCGTCGTGGCGGGGACCTCCAACGGCCCGAGCGGACACAGCGCCTCACCGACGATCGCCAGCGACTCCCTGCTGGTGGCGAGAATCGTCACGTAGGGCAGCCGGTCGAGCAACCGGTGGGCCAGTTCCGCGACGTCCGCCACCAGCCGCTCGCAGTTGTCGAGCACCAGCACCGCCTCCCCACCCGCGAGCAGGCCGGCCACCGCGTCAAGGGGTTCCTGCGGGTCGGTGCGCAGCGGCTGCACCGAGCGCGGACCCGAGGCGCTCAGCGCGCCGAGCACGGCGTCCAGCAGCCCGGCGGACGTCTCCACCCCGGCCAGGGGGACGAACCACACCCGTCCGCTGCGGCAGGTGCGGTGCCGGGTTAACGCGTGCACGGCCAGCCGGGTCTTGCCGACTCCGCCCGGGCCGACGACGGTGACCAGCCGGGAGGTCTCCATCAGCTCCAGGACCAGCCTGAGCTCCTCCTGCCTGCCGACGAAGCCGGTCAGCCACCGAGGCAACCGGGATCCGGCGTGGACGGGCGGACCGTCGAGCTCGCCCCGGAGCACCGCCAGCTGTGTCTCCCGCAGTTCCCGGGAGGGATCGACGCCGAGTTGCCCGGCCAGCTCGGCGCGCGTCTCCTCGTACACGGTCAGCGCGTCGGACTGCCGCCCTGCCGCGTAGAGGGCGCGCATGCGCACAACGGTGAGCCGTTCCCGCAAGGGATGCCGCCTGCCGGCCGCCTCCAGGTCGGCCAGCACCTCATCGTGCCTTCCCAGCCGCACCTCCGCGTCGAACCGGTCCTCGGCCGCCGCAACCCGCAGCTCTTCCAGCCGGGCGGCGGCGACGTCGGCGAAGGGCACATCGCTCAGATCGGCCAGCGCGGCGCCGCCCCGCCACAGCCCGAGGGCCTCGCCGAGCGTGACGGAGGCCGCCTGCGGCCTGTCGGCGGCCAGCTCCCTTCTTCCGCGCGCCGCCAGTTCCTCGAACCTGTGCGCGTCCACGTCCTGCGCGCCGGCCACGAGCCGGTAGCCGCCCGGCCGCGACTGCACGCCGCCGGTCCCGCGCAGGGCCTTGCGCAGCCGGGACACCAACGCCTGCAGCGCGTTGGCGGCGTCCGCCGGCGGGCCGTCGCCCCATATCGCGCCGATCAGCGTCTCGGCGGGCACCACGTGTCCCGGCTGCAGCGCGAGCCGGGCCAGCACCATGCGCACGCGAGGGCCTCCGACCTCAACGGGTGTCCCGTCATCGGTGAAGACCCGGATCCGCCCCAGCAACTCGATCCGCACCACTCCACCTTCTCAGAGGACGAACGCCTCCCGGCCGCCTGTGGTGGCATGACGGCGCGTCCACCGGCCCAGGACACCTCTCACACGCGCAGGACGGTGACCTGGCGGCCGGACGGTGTGGTCGCCTGCTCGAAGTCTCCTCGTTCGTTCCACGGTGAGGCTTCGGGACGGCGGTCGAAGATGACCAGGACGCCGGTGGTGAGGGTGAGCCGGTCGAGATAGCGGTCGAGCTGGGCCAGCCCTTCGGGTTTCGGGTCGTTCGCGCTCGCTCGCCAGACCCTGAGCTCCATGGCCTCGCGTTGCATCAGGCGCTCGCCGTCGGGACCGGTGTGAGGCCAGCGGATCAGGACGTCGAGGCGTTTGGTTCCGGCGGCGTATTCGCGGTCGAGGTGGCCGCCGCCGTTGACCAGGCGGTGCAGGAAGGCCATGAGGATGATCTGGCAGGCGGCTTCGTGGTAGCCCTCCTGCTGGATGAGGACCTCGCCGTGCTCACGCCAGAACACGACGAACTCCTCCAGCAGGCGTGCCAGGTCGAAGCGGCCATCGGGAAGCACGAAGCTGTGCGGGTCGGCGCGTACGAACCGCTCGGTGCGGTCGCCCAGCACCCGGAGCAGGACCTCCCGGTAGATGGGGTTGGCGATCACCATGTCCCTGGTCCCCCGGATGAGGCCCAGGTCGTGTACGTAGGAAGCGGCATGGTCGAAGGCGATGTCCGTGCCCGGCGACGTGCCGGCCACGATCGGTTCGATCACTTGCTTGACCCGGGGCTCGTGCAGCCGGGCGGCCAGGGCGTCCAGGTGGGTGGTGCGCGCCCGGATCAGCCGCTCCTTGGCGTCGTCCACCTGGCAGGTGGTGATGGTGCCGGTCACCTGCATGGTGGAGGTGATCTCGTGGGCGAGGGCGTTGACCAGCCAGGGTTGGCCCTGGGTCAGCTCGAAGACCCGGTCGACCGCGTCCTTCGTGAACTGCTGCCCCGTCTTCTGGGTGTGCTGGTCGTACAGTTCGGCGATCTGGCCGGCGGTGAAGTCGCCCAGGCGCAACGAGTCGGCGATGATGTTGAACGGGCTGGCCGAGCTGAATTGTGTGGGGTCGCCGCCGGAGGCGACTTTGTAGTCTCGCAGGTCGCGCAGCCCGCACAGCACCATCGACGCGGGGAACGGATAGCCCTTCGATCGTTTGTTGTGGCCGTCGCGGAGCTGGCTGAGGATGCTGACCAGGCTGTTGCCCTGCAGCGCGTCGATCTCGTCGAGAAAGAGCACCACCCGGCGTGGGCTGCGGCGGCACCACGCGCTCAGCGCCGCACCGAACCGGCTGCCCGGCGTGACCTGCGGCCAGGCACCCGGTGGCAGCAGCTTCTTCGGCCAGCCCGACAGGTCGGCGGCCTCGCGGAGGGAATCCAGCAGCAGCGACTCCGCGGCGGGGTAGTCGTCGCCGGCCGCCTTGGCGCGCTCACAGGAGAACGCGAGGGCGGCGGTGTCGCCTTCGGCGGTCAGTTCGGAGGCCAGAGTGTCCAGAATGGTGGTTTTCCCGGTCTGCCGGGGGGCGTGCAGGACGAAGTAGCGGTCCATCTCGATGAGGGTCCGCGCTTCGGGAAGCCGTGGTGCGGGAGGCAGCATGTAGTGGAGCCGCGGATCGCAGGGGCCGGTGGTGTTGAAGTACTTCGCCTTGGGTGATGACACGATCACATAGTGCCAGCATGGTGAGCTGAGGACTTGAGTGCTTCAGCGTGATCTGGCGTAGTCTCCGGGTGTTGACGTTCACGGCCGAGAAGCTGACGCGGATGGCTGCTGTTCTTGAGATACCTGCTCGCCTACCCCGAACCCTGACGCGGCAGGGCCAGGAGGACGAGCGCGTCGGCCAGGAGGAGGGTCTGCCGCTCGCAGCTCGCCTCGTCCGACGTCTCCGCCAGTTCGAGGACCAGGCCGTCCATCCGGTGGATGAGGAACCGGGCCAGCTCGGGCACCGGCACGGCCGTGCGCAGGCCGTCGCGCTCCGCCGCGGCGGTCAGGGCGGAGGCGATGAGGTCGCCGCCGAACGGGGCGTTGACCTCGGCCCAGACGTCCCGGCCGGGCAAGACCGCCTCCTTGTTGCGAATGGCCCACATGAGCAGTTCCATCAGCGAGAGATGCAGCCCGTGGTGGTCGCGGATCCACCGCCAGTACGTCGCCACGACCTCGCGTACGGTCGCCTCGAACCCGGCCTCGCGGTCGAGCCCCTCAAAGGCGGCCAGCATCGTGGCGTGGCCGCGCCCGAGGATGAGCAGGTTGAGCTCGTCCTTGTTGCGGAAGCAGTAGTGCAGGGTGCCGAGCGGCACCCCCGCCTGCTCCGCGATGCGGCGGGTGGTCGCGCCGGCCAGGCCCTCGGTGGCGATCACGCGGACGGCGGCGTCGACGATGACGCGCCGCCGTTCGTCGGCGGACAGGTACGTCATCGCGGCGCCCCGCCGGACGCGGCCCGGAGGGTGGTCGTGGCGCCTGGCTCATCCGGGCCTGGCCTGCCCGCGCCTGGCTCACCCGCGGTCGCGCGGGTCGTCATGGCGCCTCGATGAAGGCGCGAAGGAGCGCGAAGAACCGTTCGCCCTCCGTGTCGGCGATGAAGTGGCCCGACTCCTCGAAGATCTCCAGCCGTGCCCCTGCGGGCAGGCCGGTCATGATCTCCCGCGCCGAGGCGAGCGGCGTGATCGGGTCGCGCGCGCCCGCCGCCACCAGCACCGGGCAGCGGACGTCGCGGAGCTCGCCCCGCAGGTCGAAACGCTCGCGCGACAGGAAGTTCATCGTCAGCTCCGGGTTGGGGATCATCCGCATCATCGCCTGAATGTCCTCGGGGGAGGGGAAGGCCGGATCCGGGCTGTAGGAGGGGGCGCACAACCGCCCGTACTCCGCGAACGTCTCCGGGGTGCCCTCCGTGAGGAACGCCTTGGCCGCCAGCGCCGCCGCCTCGCCCGCCTCCGCGCGGAACCCCTCGACGACCTGGTCGACGTCCATGCGGGCCATCGTGCTCTGCAGGATCAGCTTGGCGGGATGATCGGGGTGCCTGGCGGCGTAGTGCATGGCGACGATGCCGCCGAACGACCAGCCCAGCACGATCGGCCTGGTGATGCCGAGAGCCTTGCACAGGGTGGGGATGTCGTCGGCCCACTGGTCGAGGTGCCAGGTGGAGGGGTCGGAGTCCTGGCTGCGGCCGTTGCCGCGCTGGTCGACGTAGACGATCTGGACGAGGTCGGCGAGCCGCGCGTACGCCGGTTTGAAGATCGAGTGGTCGTGGCCCGGGCCGCCGTGCAGCAGGAGGAGCGTGGGCTTGTCCCGCATCGTGTCACCGTCGGGCACGAGGGCGGGGCCTTCGACGTCCACGAACAACGACGTGCCGTTCACCGTGACGCGCATAGGGGCTTCCTTTCCGCCAAATTGGTCTCATGACCAAGTCGTGTGACCAACATAGCGGGTCCGGGAGGGATATGTGGTCATGAAGGTGGAAAGGGCTGCGGGTGCTGCGGGCCATGGCCGGCGTTACCACGCCCGAGGTGCCCGCGGTCAGGGCATGCGACCGTCGGCGGACGGACTGCGACCTGAGGTGTATGTCGCCGGCGTGCCTGAGTCCGACTTCGGGTTGTCGTGCGTGAGGAGCGTCGTCCCTAGCGTCGGAGATCGACGAAAGGAAACACCTCACGATGAACGCGCTACGTCAGAGCCGGTGGCCGATCCTGCTGCTCATGGTGCTTTCGCCGCTGCTGGCGGAGGTTTTCAGCGGATCCATGCCGGCCACCGACTTTTTCCAGCCGGGTATGTTCTTCCCCTTCACGATCTTCGTGTACGGCCTGCCGATCCTGGTGCTGCGCGAAGTGGCCACGCGCGCGAAGACGGGACTGCTCGGCCTGTGGTGCTTAGGTATGATCTACGGCCTGTACAACGAGGGCCTCATCTCGGAAACGCTGTTCCACCCGCTCGACCCGGCGAACGACGCGTACGGCACCCTGGGCGTCGTGGCCGGCCTGCGGATCCCCTGGGCGCTGTACATCCTGCCCTGGCACGGCCTGTTCTCGCTCCTCACCCCGGTGCTCCTGACGCACCTGCTGTTCCCCCGGCAGGCATACAGTCCGTGGCTGCCGAAACGGGCCACCTGGATGCTGGCGCTCATCACCGGCGGGCTGGCGGTCGCCCGTTTCGTGTTCTGGGGCGAGAACCGAGGAGTTCAGGACGGCGCCACCTTCCTCCTGCACCTGGCGGCCGTGCTCGGTGCCGCGCTGGTGGCCTATGTGGTTGCGATGCGCCTTCCCCGGGTCCCGCGGGTCCAGGCGGGCGCGGATCGTCCAGGGGCGCGATGGCTGCCGTTCGCGTCGGGAGCCGGGCTCTACGCCATCTGGTTCGTGGGCACCGAGATGCTGGTCTCCGTCGTGAAGGCTCCGTGGCCGGTCGTTGTGCTCTACACCTCGGTGGCGGTGGTGGCGGGCCTCTGGGCGGTGGCCCGCATCGCCGCGACGACCTGGGCCGCCGCGGCGGTGTTCGTCCTCGGTGCGGGAACGACGCAGGCGGCCGTCATCGTCCTGCTGATCGGCCTGCTGACCGGCGACGCCTTCAGGGCCCTGTCCGGGGTTGTGTTCGTCGCCGTCTACCTCGTCACCGTGGCTCTCGCCATCCGGCGGCAGAGTCGAGCGGGGCAGCCGGACGGCACAGTCGACCCGAGGGATCAGCCGCGCAGGTAGCTGAGGACCGCCAGGACCCGTCGGTGACTGATCTCGTCGGCGGGCAGGTCCAGCTTGGTGAAGATGTTGCCGATGTGCTTGGAGACGGTCACCTCGGAGATGACGAGCTCCCTGCCGATGGCGGCGTTGGACCGGCCCTCCGCCATCAGGGCCAGCACCTCGAGCTCGCGGGTGCTGAGCCGCAGCAGCGGGTCGTCCCGGCGCGTGAGCAGCCGCCGCACCACGTCCGGGTCGATCACCGTTGCGCCGCCACCCACCTCCCGCATGGTCGCCACGAACTGGACGCCGTCGGCCACCCGGTCCTTGAGCAGGTAGCCGGTGCCGGCATCGCCGCTGCGCAGCAGCTCGGGGAGCGCGGCGCTGTCGACGTACTGGCTGAGGACCAGCACCGGCAGCGAAGGGCGATCGCGGCGCAGCGCGATCGCGGCCCGCAGGCCGTCGTCGGTGTGGTCGGGCGGCATGCGCACGTCGGTGACGACGATGTCAGGCCGAAAGACCGCGGCCGCGGTGCGGAGCTCACCCGCGGTGGCCGCGGTGGCCACCACCTGATGGTCGAAGTAGGTGATGAGATTGACCAGGCTCTCTCGTAGCAGGCCGGAGTCCTCGGCCAGCACGACTCTCATGCCGTCGCCGTCTGCGGCAGGCAGGGGATCTCCGCGCGCACGATGGTCGGCCCGCCGCCGGGGCTGGTGAACTTCACCTGGCCGCCCACCGCGGCCACCCGGTCTGCCATCCCCTGCACGCCTCCGTCCGCCCGCGAGTCGAGGCCGCCCCTGCCACTGTCGCCCACCTCCAAGATCAGCATGTCACGGACGATCCAGCCACTGACCCAGCAGTCGCTGGCTTCGGCGTGTTTGGCGACGTTCGCCAGAGCCTCGCTCACCATGAAGTACGCGGTACTCTCCACGCTTGGCACGAGCCTGCCCGGTACGTTGATCTTCACCCGGATCCTCATGGGATGGGCTCGTGCCAGCTCGGAGACGGCTTCGGGGAGGCCGCGCTCGGTCAGCACACGCGGATGGATGCCGCGGACGAGCTCGCGCAGCTCTTCCAGCGTCGTGATGGTCTCTCGATGGGCGCGGGACAGCAGGCTGCGCAGCTCGGGCTCTTCCACGTTCATTCGCGCCATGTCCAGCATCACGCCGAGCGCGACGAGCCGCTGCTGGGTGCCGTCGTGCAGGTCACGCTCGATGCGTCGCCGTTCTGCGTCGAAGGCGTCGAGGAGCCGCCCGCTGGAGCCGACCGTCTCCATGTCGGGGACCTCGTACGAGGGAGGCGCGAGCAGCGCCTGGACGATCGGGACGCGCATGCTTGCGACCGCGACGGCCAGATAGGCCGCGGCGACCAGTCCGAGCCCTGCGAATCCCGCCACCAGGAGCGCGTCCGTCAGCGTCGCGAGGTGAGAGCCGAGGACGTCCACCGGGCCGGACACCAGGTAGACGACCGGCGCGGCGAGACAGGCGAGACAGACGAGCGGGACGGCCGCGACGACGTAGTCGAGCAACCACAGTCCAGTGATCAGCGCCATGGTGTAGCCGAACTCGCGCCAAGAGACGTTCTCGCGGAGCCTGGTGCCTGCCCAGGCCACGGGCCCGGTTCGGCGCAGGGTCCTGTGCGGGCTGGGGTGCGCCGGCAAGCCGAGCAACCGCAGCCGCCGGCGTTCGATGGCGCCGACCGGGATCCCCGCCAGCCCGGCCGCCGTCAATGGCACGAACCCGATGGCAAAAGGCGCCAGCGTCGCACCCACCAGGACGAATATCAGCACGATCGCCATGGTGCCGCCACCGAGCAGGGCACCGGTCGCCGCATACGCCCAGGCGCGCAAGGGTGCGGAGGAGATCAGGAGTCTGGACGGACGAGACCTCAGCGCCTCTCGCGGATGCATGCTCTCCACACCGCCGGAGCCTAGAACCTTTTCCCGCCGGTGCCATGACAGCCACCTATACCAAGAAATGTCATACCTGCCGTGATTCGCCCACCTGCCGGTCACCTGTGTGCTGGAGACATCGTCGTCTAGCGCAATGGAGGACACCTCGTGAAGCCGGTTCGCTCCACACCAAGGCGATCGGTCACCTGGCCGATGAAGCCCACCGGGCGCAGGGTGTGGCTGGTGCTGCACGTGAGCCTTTCGATGGGCTGGCTCGGCGGCAGCTACGCCATGCTCGTCATGGGCGTCGTGGCGCTGAGCAGTACGGGGAAGCCACTGCGGCCCGCTGCCTACGAGCTCCTGCACATCAGCGACACAGCGATCATGATCCCCGGGAGCCTGGGGGCCCTGACCACTGGGCTGGTGCTGGCGCTGTACACCAAGTGGCGCGTTCTGCACCACTGGTGGGTCGTCACCAAACTGGTGCTCACCGTCTTTGCGATGATCTTCGGATACGCGTACACCGCCCAAGGGGTGAAGGCCGCGCTCGCGGCGACCCTGGCCGACCCGGGGGCCGACATCGGCTCTTTGGAGCCCGGCTTGCTCGCGGGGTCGGTCGTGATGCTGGTCGTCCTGTTCCTCGCCACGGTGCTGTCCATCATGAAGCCGTGGGGACGCACCGGGTGGGGTCGAGGTTCCAGAAGCCGATCCCGAGCTGTGGCGCGCTGACACGCGGCCCCGGATCCGGTGCTGATCGCTCCAGCCGATGGTGGCCGGCCACGAACAACCACCCCCGCCGTCGCCGGATGACGGCCGTCACGCACAGTCGTGCGAGCGCGGTCACTATCGCCACCACGAGCACGACCCCGGCGCCTGGTTGCCGCGCTCACCTGTCCTGGCCTGGCCGCACGATGCCCGTCTCGTAGGCGTAGACGACGAGCTGCACCCGGTCACGCAGTTGCAGTTTGGTGAGGATTCTGCCGACATGAGTTTTCACCGTCGCCTCCGAGACGGTCAGCGTCTCGGCGATCTCACCGTTGGAGTGACCGCGGACCACCTCTGCCAGCACCTCACGTTCGCGATCGGTGAGCTGATCCAGACGCTGGTCGGCAGGCGAGCAGCCGGTCGCCGAGTCGGGAAGGTGCTGGGCGAAGGTGTCGATCAACCGGCGGGTCACTTGCGGTGCGACCACCGCGTCGCCGGAGGCCACGGCCCGGATACCGGTGAGCAGATCAGGCGGCGGCACCTCCTTGAGCAGGAACCCGCTCGCTCCAGCCCGCAACCCGGAGAAGACATACTCGTCCAGATTGAACGTGGTCAGCAGCAGGACGCGCGCCGGAGATCCGGAGCCGACGATCCGCCGGGTCGCCTCGATGCCATCCATCACCGGCATCCGGACGTCCATCAGCACCACGTCAGGTCTCAATGCGCGGGTCATCGCGACACCCTGCCCGCCGTCGCCGGCCTCCCCGACGACTTCAAGGTCGGGCTGGGTCTCGAACACCATCCGAAAGCCGAGACGCAACATGGGCTGGTCATCCACCAGCAGCAGCCGGATCTTCACACGCTTCCGTCACCGAATCGAAGGCGAGTGTGCACCCGCCAGCCTCGATCGGGCAAAGGACCCGCCTCGATGCGGCCGCCGTATGCCGCCGCCCGCTCGGCCATGCCGGCCAGCCCGTGACCGCTAGGCCACGGCCCCGCGCCGGCCGTGACAGGCGCGCCGCGGCCGTCGTCGGTGATCTCGAGGTCGGCTCCGGAGCTCGTGTAGCTCAGCCGGATCCGGGCGGCGGCATCCGGGCCGGCATGCTTGATCGTGTTGGTCAGAGCCTCCTGCACGATCCGGTAGATCGTCAGCCCGGGGCCCGGCCCCCAGCCGCCCGGCACGCCTTCACGGATCAGGGTGACCCGCACGCCCGCCTCCCTCACCTGGTCGAGGAGTAGATCGAGATCGTTCACGCCGGGCTGCGGGGCCGGCTTGCCCATCTCGCCGGTGTCCGGCCCGCCGTCGCGCAGCAGTCCCAGCAGCCGGCGCATGTCCGCGAGCGCCTCCCTGCCCGCAGCCGACACCTTCCCCATCGTGTCGGCGGCCCGCTCGGGAGCGGTCGTCGCGGTGAACGCCGCCCCGTCGGACAGCGCCACCATGACCGCCAGGTTGTGGGTCACGATGTCGTGCACCTCCCGGGCGATCCGGGTCCGCTCGGCCGCTACCGCGAGACGCGCCTGCTGGTCACGCTCGCGTTCCACCCGCTCGGCCCGCTCCTTCAGCCCTGCGAGATAGGCCAGTCTGGTCTGGAGCGTCACCCCGAGCAGGACGGCAGCCGTCACGACCGAGGTGAGAGTCACCACATCGTCCCACCGCAGCCCCGCCACCAGCGTGCCGTAGAGAAAGGCCGTTCCGAGCGCCACCACCGGCGGCAGCACACGCCGCCACGGGCGGTGCCGGCCGACCGTGTACGCCGCCACCGCGATGGCGGTCACCGGGTGGACCTCCTGGACCCCTGCCGCGTAGGACGCCAGGCTGAGGCCGACCGTCACGTACAGGACGAGGACCGGAGCCGTCCGCCGCCAGACCAGCGGAAGGCAGACCGCGAACAGCCATCCCCACCCGGCCGACCCTGCGTGACCGGCGGCCAGCACGGGCACGTTGGCCAGCACCACCAGCACAGCCCATGCGGCGTCCACCACTCGCGGGTGCTCTCGGGCGCGGGCAACGATACGTCTGACCACGCGAGCGACGCTACAGACCGCCGCCGGCCGCCGCACCCACCGCAGGTCCCATCCTCGCCACCGCCCCGTACGACTCAAGTCGTACGGGGCGGACCGGCGCGCGCTCACGCCGCAGAGTTCGTCCCCGCGGGCAACGGCGATCAGATCAACCGGTCTACGGGTTCGGCATCGCCCGACTTCGTAGGTCTCCCGCGCCGGGCCGGCGGCGGGAGGGCGGCGAGTTGGATGAGGGCTCGCCTGGATCGAGACGGACGCCGGCCTGGCCGGGGAACGGCCAATGACCGGCCTTACGTCCTGCTCCTGCGCATCTGACCAAGAAGAACCGGAGAACCACGGCCCATACTGCAATGTAACGACGACGGCTGGCTGGAAAGGATCTCCTCGTAACACCATCAGTACGCCGAAACATTTGGAAATTAAAATTTTATGAGAATGGCGAGGAAAAGGCCAGGTCGCATGCCCGCCTCGTGGATTGATAAAACTTCAACCCTTGAATTCGCAACGAACGGGATGACAATGGTCCCTGGAAGATGTCAAGTTCCCTCGCCTTAGGTTTCTGGAGGTTCTGTGAGATCAATCCGACGTGTCGTCAGGATGCTGCTGGGCGTCACCGCCGGCGTGGCGCTGACGCTGTCCGGTACCTTACCGGCCTCGGCCGCCACGGCCGGGGCCACGTGGGAGCTGCGCGACATCGGGCAGCGCATGTGCGCGCCCGGCGGCCATCCCAGTACGTACTTCGTCGCGTACGTCTACGGAAAGTGGAAAGACAAGATCACCCTAGGCATACGGAACCTGCCGCCCGGATCGTACAGCAACGGCGGCGCCGTCTGGCCCGGAGAGAATTACGGCAACACCATCCTCGGATTCGTCCACGTATCCATCGCACCGGCCTCACCCGCCGTCTACGTCGCCGAACTGTGGGCCTCGGACGGAACCGTGGAGCAGACCAACCCCATCCGCATCAACATGCGGGAGGACTGCTGGTCACAGGGGAACCCGGATATCTGGCCCTGACGCTCAGCCATGTACATCAGCAGGTTGTCCCAAGCCACGACGAGCAGCGTCAGCAGGTAGAAGACGGTGAGGACGCCGACGATCAGCGGAGCGCGGTGGGCGAACAGCCCGGGGCGGCTGCGTCCGTCGTCACCGGAGGGCCTCGGCGAGCCAGCGTCGCGCCGTGCGGGGATCGTCGCTGGTCGTCCCGTCCACGCCGAGCTCGATCCAGTGCCGCAGGTCGTCCTCGTCGCGGGTGGGCCAGCCGTGCACCGGGAAGCCGTCGTCGTGCAGCTGCCGGACGACGTCGGCGGTCAGCCCTTCCGCGCCGCTGTGGATCCGGCAGGACCCGGTCTGCTCGATCAGTTTCCGGTATCCGCCCGGGTGGGCCTCGGCACGGGTCCACGCGGACACGATGATGCCCCGAGGGATCTCCGGCAGCTTCTCGGCCACGGCGGCCATCGCCTCGACCGAGAAACCGGTCAGGATCGTCCGCTCGGCGTAACCGGGATGGCGGGGGAAGAAGCCGGCCAGACCGTCGATGGCGGCCGGGTCCTTGATCTCCAGCTGGACGAACCGCGTCGTCGCCTCGTACATCTGCTCCAGCGTGGGCACCCGCTCGCCCCCGCCCACGTCGACCGAGCTGATCTCCGTCCAGGTCAGCTCCGCGACGGGGCCCAGCTCCTTGCCCTCCGGCCCGGCCGCCACCCGGTCCAGCGTGGCGTCGTGGAGCAGGAAGAGCTGCCCGTCGGAACTGATCCGTACGTCGGTCTCCAGCTCGTCGACGCCGACCTCTTCCGCCACGCGGTAGGACGCGATGGTGTTCTCGGGTGCTTCGGCCATGGCGCCGCGGTGCCCGACGATGGCAAATGCCACGATCTTCCTTTCTCGCTGATTTCTACTTGCCGGTGAGGTGTCGTACGGGCGGCCGGGGGAGCGGCGGCACGAAAGGTGCAGGGATCAGGACGCCACCAGTCGCCGATACTTCGGCAGCACCCGCTGCATGGCCGGGTCGAGATTCCGGTTCGCCTCGCGCAGCACCTCTGCCGGGTCGGCGTTGGAGGCGTACACCTTCTGCAGCACGATCAGCATCTCGGAGATCGTCTCGTTGACGTACCGGCGCATCACATCAGCCTGGCGGGCGCGGCCCAGCTGATCCTGGGCGACCTGGTACGCGGGGGTCGCGGTGTTGCGCTCCTTGATCTTCGGTGACTCGAGGGAACTGGTGGTCACCGGGAGATAGCCGGTGTTGAGGCTCCACTCGGGAGCGCCCTTCTCGGCGAGGTATTTGATCAGTTCCCAGGTCGCCTGCTTGCGCGTCCTGGTCGAGTTACGCATGACCGCCAGCCCGCTGCCTCCGGTCGGCACGCCGGGCGCGTCCTGCTCGGGCAGGAAGGCCGTGCCGAACTCGAACGTGGCCGCCTTGAGCAGCGAGGTGAGCGCGCCGGTGGAGTTGCAGATGGTCGCCGTCACGCCGGCCGCGAAGTCGGCGTTGATGTCGTCGGCCAGGTAGGCCATCCGGTCGTCGTGGATGAACGCCCGGTCGAACTCCAGGGCGGCGACGGTCTGCTCGGAATCCAGCCTCGACTCCATGCCCTCGGAGTAGCTGCCGTCGAAGGCCCAGCTCGAACCCTGGAAGTACCAGTCGTCCTTGCCGGTGTAGCCGCGCATCTTGACCGGTGCGCCGCGGTACTTGAAGCCCTTGAGCTGTTGTCCCCATTCCCGCAACTCGGTGAACGTCTTCGGCCCGCGGTCGGGCAGCCCGGCGCCGGCGAAGATCTCCTTGTTGTAGTAGAACAGGGGCGTCGAACGGGCCCAGGGCAGCCAGTAGACCTGGGCCCGGATGGTGCCCTCGGCCAGGAACCTCGGGTGGAACGCGTCGGGGCCGAAACCGGCGTCGAAGTAGCCGGTCAGCGGTTCCAGCGTCTCGGCGAGGAAATAGCGGTTCCAGTTCACGTCGCTGAGCGTGACGAGGTCGGGAACCTGCGCCACGGCGAAGCTGGCGGCCAGCTTTGAATCAAGCGCCGGATACCCGGGGAACAGCTGGATCTCGCAGAAGATGTCCTGTTGCGAGGCGTTGAACCCGTCGATGATCGACTGCAGGACCGTGGCGTTGTGGGAGGTGAACGCACTCCACAGCACGACCCGCTGCCGGCGGGCGAACCGTTCCGGCACCTGCCCGCTCACCTGGGCGTAGTCGCCGTCCCTGCGGCCGACGCAGCCGGTCAGCGCCGCACTGGCCAGGGCCGCGGTGGCACCGGTCAGGAGCCGGCGTCGGCTGAAACTCGTCCCGGTCACGCTGGGTCCTTTCTGATCGAACCGGATCGCAGGGTGATCACCGGCGAACCGCGCTGCCGGCCAGACCGGCGACGATGTAGCGCTGTGCCAGCAGGAAGACGATCACCACCGGCAGGACGACGAACAGGGTTCCGGCCATGAGCGCGCCCCAGTCGTTGATGCCGTCGTTCTCCTTGAGGTAGAGCAGCCCGATCGGCAGCGTCCGCATGTTGACCGAGTTGGTCACGATCAGCGGCCAGACGAAGTTGTTCCACTCGTCGATCAGGGCGATCAGCCCGACCGTGATGATCGCTGGCCGGGCCATCGGCACGATGATCGAGATGATCCTGCGCAGGTGCCCGGCGCCGTCCAGCTGCGCCGCCTCCAGCACCTCGTACGGGAGCGACCGGAAGAACTGGTGGAGCAGGAAGGTGCCGAACGCCGACGCCACGCCCGGCAGGATCAGGCCGGCGTAGGTGTTCAGCAGGTTCAGCTGGCCGATGGTGATGTAGTTCACCAGCAGCGTCACGTGCCCGGGAACCATCAGCGCGCCGAGCATGAAGATGAACAGGTAGCGCTTGCCCGGGAACGGCAGGAAGGCGAAGGCGTAGGCGGTGGAGATCGCCAGCAGCACCTTGAGCACCGTCCCGACCGCCGCCACCACGATCGAGTTGACCAGGAACTGGCCGAACGGGGCCAGCGTCCAGGCGTTGACGAAGTTCTCCAGGGTCAGCGATCGCGGGATCAGCCGCAGCGGCCAGCTGTTGATGTCGGCGTTGGTCTTGAACGCCGTGCTGACGAAGAGGTAGAGCGGGATCAGGAAGACCAGGGCCGTGATCACCAGGGCGAGTACGCCCCACCAGCGCGTACGGCGGGAGCCGGGCGACCTCCGCGAGGCGGGCTCGGTCGCCGCCGCGGTCGGCATGACCGTCATCAGTAGTGAACCCTCCGCTCGACGAATCGGAACTGCAACACGGTGATCGCCATCAGCACCACGAACATGATCATGGAAGCCGCGCTGGAGACGCCGACGTTGGTGCGGTTGAACGCCTCGTCGTAGATGAACCAGCTCAACGTGGTGGTGGATCGGGCGGGCCCGCCGTTGGTCATCATGGCGATCACGTCGAAGGCCTGGAAGGCGGAGATCGTCTGGGTGATCACCAGGAAGAAGGTGGTGGGGGCGAGCAGCGGGAAGATCATTCGCCGGAGCTGCGTCCACCGGCCGGCACCGTCGATCCTGGCCGCTTCCAGCACCTCGGCCGGGATCTGCTGAATGCCCACCAGGTAGACGATCGCGACGAAGCCGAGCCCCTTCCAGATGGAGACGATGATCAACGCCCACAGTGCCCAGGAGTCGTCGGTCGTCCAGGCCGGCGAGCTCGCGCCGAACGCCTCGAACACCAGCCGGCTGAGGCCGTGATTCGGATCGAAGATGAACAGCCAGATGGTCGCGATCGCCGCCCCGGACAACACGTGCGGGGCGAAGGCGAGCGTCTGCACCGCGGTGGTGCCCCGGAGGCGCTGCGCGAACAACAGCGCCAGCGCCAGGCCCAGCACCAGGGTCACGACCACGACGACGACCACCCACACCAGGGTGCGCAACAGGACCTGGGGGAAGGACCAGCTGCTGAACAGGGCCTGGTAGTTGAGCAGGCCGACCACCTCGGCCTTGAGCGAGATGAAGTCCCAGGTGGTGAAGCTCAGATAGACGTTCTCGACGATCGGCCAGTAGGCGAACACCGCGATCAACGCCAGGTTGGGCAGGGCGAAGGCGGCGAACAGGAGATACCCGTGCAGGCGTCGGCGTGCCGCGACGCGCCGCCCTTCGGACGTCGTTCTCCTGGCATCGGCCGTTCGGCGGGCGCCGTCGGAGAGTGCCGATCTCGCGTCGAGATCGCTTGCTCCACTGCTCACGGGCTACCACCCATCCGCATCGAGGACGAATAGGTGGAGACTTTACTGGCGGTTACGTGCTCAAATCTGTTCATATGGCGGCAAATCTGTGACCATTGCGCGAACGTTTCGTCCACATGTGCAAGGGTGTAAGCAGGGATGTCAAGCTCGTTTCACGGCCGTGCCTTCGATCGTCAGCAGCGGATCCTCAGCTACGTCCGGAGCGAGGGCCGCGCGGTCGTCTCCGACATCGCCGACCTGTTCTCGATCTCGCCCGCGACGCTGCGCCGCGACCTGCGGGCGCTGGAGGCGCAGCGGCTGATCGCCCGGTCCTACGGCGTCTTCTACCCCACGGACATCGGCCGTTACGAGACGCCCGTGGAGCACCGGCGCAAGGCCAAGACCGAGGAACGGTTGGCGATCGCCGAAGCCGCGGTCGCCATGATGGTCGACGTCGACACCGTGTTCCTCGACGAGGGAGCGCTGCCGGAGGATCTCGTCGGGCCGATGCGCCGGCTCCATCGGATGACCGTCGTCACCCGATCGCTGACCATCGCCGCGGAACTCAACCGTCAGACCGACCACGACGTCATCATGGTCGGCGGCCGGCTACGAGCGAAAACCATGGGCACCGTCGACCGATGGGCGACCGCGATGCTCGCGGAACTGAACGTCGACCTCGCCTTCATGGGCACCAACGGCCTGTCGCTCGAGCGGGGGCTGACGACTCCGGACCCGGCCGTGGCCCAGGCCAAGACGGCGGCGCTGCAGGCGGCCCGCCAGACCGTGCTGGTGTGCGAGCACACCAAATTCGGGGTGGCCAGCTTCGCCAAGTTCGCCGACATCGAGCAGCTGACCTATGTCATCACCGGCAAACAGCTGTCCCGAGCCACCGCACAGCGCTACAGCGCGTCCGGCCCCAGAGTGCTGCGCGTCTAGCCGGTCGCTCCGCCCGCCGCCGCCTCATCGCAGGCGGCGAGCGAGTTCGCCCAGTACGTCCGGCCACGCGCCGGCGAAGTCGTCACGAATCTCCGCCGTTGGAAAACCCTGCTGGACCAGACGGATCCGCTGCCCGTCCGACGCGGTGCCGATCGTGATCTCCACTGTGGTGGCGAAGCGGGGGGCATCCTCGTAGATCGCGGTCATGTCGTAGGCCAGCCGGTGTGGCCGCTCGACAGCCGTGATGACACGCTCCTCCCGGAACGCCGGCCCGTCCGGTACCTGGAAGCCCACCGACCAGCGCCCGCTCGGTCTCAGATCGAGCTCGGAGTCGGTCACCCAATCCGGCCGTCGGCTGTCGTACAACGCGATGAAGGCGTCGAAGATCGACTCTGCCGGCGCGTCGATCACGCGCGCAACGTCGAGGGTGTACTGCCCCTTCGGTGGCTGTTGGCTGCCGTTCACGATGTCCTCCTGACTGCTCGGCGTCCGACGGATGGGACCATGCGCGACGGGAAAACTCATCGCCGCCAACGGCCGGCGGCCCGGCACCCGTCCCGAGCCACCGCGCAGCCGGTCCCGTAGCGGATCGTTCCTGACGCCGGGAGCGGGCAGCGTGAGGACGCCGCCATCGGCCGGGGAACCGGACGCGCCCTGACGCAACGGTCCGACGTCTCACGCGTTCGCCAGCCGTTCCCTCACCCGCTCGCTGTCGGCCCGGCGATGCTGGCAGTCGTACAGGCTCAGCGCATCACGCCAGGCGGCCCGCGCCTCGGTGTCCTCGCCGAGTGCCTGATGCGCGTCGCCCAGGCACACCAGCGTGTCGGCGCTCTGGAACGCATTGCCGGTGCCCTTACGCAGGTCGAGGCACTGCCCGTAGTACTCCAGCGCGCGCTCGTGGTCGCCCCGGTGGAAGGCGAGCTTGCCGAGGCTGTCGAGCGTGGCGGCCTCGCCGTCGCGGTCACGGTGCCGGCGGAAGATCGTCAGGGCCTGCTCGCAGGCGTCGCGGGCCGCCTCGTGCTCGCCGAGTTGCAGGCGGATCCAGCCCACGGCGCCGAGGGCACTGGCCTCCCAGATGGGGTCACCGGCCGCGCGCTGGAGCCGCAGCGCGCATTCCGCGTGGCCGAGGCCCCGCCGCGGCTGCCCGCGTACGCTCCACATCCAGCCCATCGTGTGGTGCACCTGGGCGAGCAGAGGCCGGTCACCGGCCTGTTCGAACAGCTCCAGCGCCCGCTCCAGTGACTCGACCGCCTCGTCGATCCGGCCGCGCGTCGCGTACGCGTACCCCGTGTGCCAGAGGACGACGGCGGTGGTGTGCGGGTCGTCCAGGCGTTCGGCCGCCGTCAGCGCGAGCCGCCAGGCGGCGAGCCGCTCGCGGGTGTGGAAGCGGCGCAGCAGAAAGGTGTTCATGCCCCAGGCCAGGTGCCAGGCCGCCACGTTCAGGCCCAGTTCCAGGGCCAGCGGCTGCGCGGCCAGCAGGCACGGCAGCTCGGCCTCGAACCAGCCCAGCGCCGCGGCGGCGTCCTCGAAGGCCGGCACGTCCGCCGCCGCCTGAGGAACCGCGATCACCGGACGGTACGGGGAGAGCACCCGGTCCGCGGCACGGGTCATGGCCGTGTAGGTCTCGACCAGGCGCACCAGGGCCTGATCCCGCGTCTCCGGCGGCAGGCCGGCGGCGGCCCGCTCGGCGGCGTAGAGCCGGACGAGGTCGTGCATCCAGTACCGGCCGGGGGAGAGCTGCCGGACCAGGTTGGCCGTCTCCAGCATGGACAGCAGCGCGCGGGTCTCGGCGTTCGGCAGCCCGGCGAGCGCGGCCGCCCCCGGCACGCCGATGTCCGGGCCGGGGGCCGTCCCCAGCAGCAGGAACAGCCGGGCGGCCCGCGCGTCCAGTGCCGCGTACGAGGAGGCGAACACCGCGCGCAGGCCCGCGCCCAGGTCGTCGGTCTGCAGCGCGTCGAGCCTGGTGGCCGGATCGCGCAGTTCCTGGGCGAGCACGGCCAGGGGGAAGGCGGGCTGCGCGCTGGCGCGGGCGGCCAGTACGCCCAACGCCAGCGGCAGGCCACCGCTGTGCTCCAGCAGCGCGGCGGTCGAGGCGGGGTCGTCGGCCAGCGTCTGCGGGCCGACGTGGTGGGACAGCATCCGGTGCGCCTCCTCGTCGGAGAAGGCGCCCACCTCCAGCAGGCGGGCCGAGTGCGTGGCGTGCAGGCTCACGAGCCGGTTGCGGCTGGTCACCAGTACCGTGCAGCCCGGCCTGCCCGGAATGAGCGGTGTCACCTGGGCGCTGTCCGCGGCGTTGTCCAGGACGACCAGCAGCCGGCGTTCGGCCAGTACCGACCGGTACAGCGCGGCCCGCGCCTCCTGGTCCGCGGGGATCACCGTGGGCGGCACGCCCAACGCCGTCAGGAAATGGCGCAGTACGGCGCTCGGGGACAGTTGCTCCTCGGCGTTGTCGAAACCGCGCAGGTTCACGTACAGCTGACCATCGGGGTAGCGGTCACGACGGGTGTGCGCCCAGTGCAGCGCGAGCCAGGTCTTGCCGATGCCCCCGGGCCCGCTGATCACCGCTACGCCCACGTTGCCGGCGCCGCAGGCGAGGTGCAGGTCCAGCTCACGCAGCTCGCCGCTCCTGTTGGTGAAGGCGGCGGGCGCCGCTGGAAGCTGGCCGGGCACGGGCAGGAAAGTCTGCGGCGCAGGCTCGTCCTGTTGCCGTGGCGGGGCCGGGTCGGAGCGCAGGATCTGCCGCTGCATCTGCTGCAACCGGTCGGTGGGCTCCAGGCCCAGCTCCTCGACCAGCCGGGCGCGGAACTGCCGGTAGACCTCCAGCGCCTCGCCGCGCCGCCCACCGTGGTGCAGCGCCTCCATGAGCTGCCCGTGCAGGCGTTCCCTGAGCGGGGCCTCGGCGGCCAGCGCGCGCGCCTCGGCGACGACCTCGGTGTCCCTGCCGAGCTCCAGCAGCACCGACTGCCGCTCCTCCAGCGCGTCGAGCCGCAGCCCGTCCAGCCACTCGGCCTGCGCCTCGGCGAACGAGCCGCTGATCCCACCCAGCGGCGGGCCCTGCCACCAGCCCAGAGCCTCGTCATAGTGGACGAGCGCCTCCTCACACCGGCCTCCGGCCATCGCCTCCCTGGCCAGCGAGACCTGTGACTGGAAGCAGGCGAGGTCGAGCCGGCCGTCGCCCAGCCGTAACGTGTAGCCCGGCCGCTGCGTACCGATCACATCGGCGCCCAAGGCGGCGCAGGCGCGGCGTACCTCGGAGATCAACATCCTGACCCGCGAGTCCGGGTTGCGGGGCAGCGTCTGGTCCCAGACCGCCTCCGCCAGGCGCTGCGTCGAGATCACCCGATCGGCCTGCAGCAGCAGCGCCGTGAGCAGGGCCGCCTGCTTGCCGCGGAAGGCGACCCGCCCGGCGCCCGCCTCCAGCTCGACGGGCCCGAGGAGGCGGAAGAGGAACTCCGGCACCCTGCTGTCTTGCCTTCCCGCCAGTGGCTCCTGGCCCTCCCCGCCTCCGGACATCGTACGAGTCTATGGCCGAGGCCCCGATGCCTGACGATCAACCGGCCGGTCGGGCGGCGGGCGGAAAACAGGCGGAAATCAGGCACGCGCTTCATACGATCAGACCGAAATTCCGTGATGAGAGCCGCAGGAATTGGCGCTTTTCTTTCGGGAGAAGCTCCAGGAATCGAAAGGATCGCCGTATGAGAAGTGTCGTCAAGCGTGTCTCGCTGGGCATGTCGGCCGCCGTCGCCGCCGCCGCGATGGTGACCATCCTCGCTCCGGGGCCGGCCTCCGCGGAGGTGATCGTCCGGTGGTACCCGTACACCACCGCAGGGGCGAAGTCCTGCAACACCGCCGCCAACGCCGCAGGCCCCGAGTACTACTGCACGGTGGTCACCATCGGTGGCACGAGGGTGTACGCACTCGCGCGGCCGTGACCCCGGGGCCACTTCCTCCGGGAAGTGGCCTCGCCACCCGCTTCCTGGGCCGGGCCGGCCAGCCCTCGGCTCCGCATGCGACCGACTGCGCCGGTCGTACAAGAACGTCCATGGACATACCGATGATGGTCACGATCCGCAGCCATGGCCCGGCACGCCACCGCACGCCGGCGAGATGTCTGACGGCAGCATCCGGGTGGGCCGCGTGATCGTGCTGGTGCGGGGCTAGGACGAGGCCGGGCGAGCGGTGGTCAAGCGGCTCCGGTCCATGGTTTCACCCTGACCGCCGTCACGCTCACCCCGGCAACGTCCGTGGATTCAGGCTGGGCCCAGCTCCTCGCGGGCGAGCACCGGACGCTTCCGGACGACGCGCCGCCACCACACCCCTCGCCGCATATCGCGCAGATCGAGGTCGATCGTGTGGCCGTACGTCGCCGGAAGCCGCTGCGCGCCGATGCCCAGCGCAACCGTGAGGCCCTGCTCGCCAAGGCTCGGGAAGTCATCGACGCCGGAACCTTCCTCGACCTGCGCCACGACGATTTCGCCCGCCTGGCCGGTGTGGGTGTCGGCACGCTCTACCGCCGCTTCCCCACCCGGGAGGCGCTGGTCGCGGCGGTCTGCCGCGAGGAGGTCGCCGCGCTGTGCGACCGCGCCCGCCGGCTGCGGGCCACGATGCCGGCAGAGGAGGCACTGACGGCCTTCCTGCGTGGCAGGGTCGACCAGTGGGTGCCGGTGCCGTCATGATGGCACTGCACGGCATCGGCGCAGCCCATGACCGCCCCGGCCGGCGGGCCGAGGCCGACGGTGTCATCACCCTCGTGCTGGACGGACTGCGCCGTTCACGTTCGATGGAGCATGGGCGGATGCCGTCGAAGTGGCGCCCGACGCCCACTGATCGTCGCCTCTCGAACCTGAGCGACCGACAGTGGAGCTGATCGGGGTTTCGCTGCCCGAGCCGGACCCCGGCGGCCGTCCCGGGAAACACTCACGCGATTTCAGGCGTGCCTGCCAGACATGGTTCTGAGGGAGTGGGAGAAGTGGAAGGCGAAGGGGACGGCCGGCGGCCCGACCGCCAGCCATCCCCGGGCCTTTGCTAGATCGCGGCCTTGTCCAGAATGGCGGCCACCTCATCGGCCCGGAACACGAACCCCGCGTGTGAGGTGTCCAGGGTGTGCACCTCGTACGGGTTGCCGGGTGTCAGGGCGTCCGCTTCGGCGATCAGCCTGTCCTGCATGGCCACCGGGAGAGTCCGGTCGCCGGTCAGGCGGATGTAGGTGCGGGCGACGGTGCCCCATGAGGCGGCGTCGACGCGGGCGTCGGCCGTCATCACCGCGATCGATTCGTCCGGCTGCAGGATGGTGAGGAACGCACGGAACTGCTCGTCGCTGACGTCTGCCATGGTGGCGGCCTTGAGCGCGTCGAGCAGTTCCACGTCCGCGGTGCGGTAGTTGGCCCGGCCGACACCGAGCTGAGCGGGGTCGCCGACGTTGAACGCGGCCAGCGGGCCCATCAGGCTGTCGGCGAACTCGGGCTCCTGCATGTACTCGATCGGGTTGGCGCGCTGCACGCACGACCAGGCGGAGATGTAGACGAGCCGATCCACCAGTTCGGGGATCGCGTTGCCCACGCCGCTGATGGTCAGGCCGCCGAGGCTGGCCGCCACCAGCACCACGGGCCCGTGCCCGGCCACGCGGCGAACCACGTCGGTGACCGCGTCGACGTTGTGCTGCAGGGTGACGCCGGCCAGCGTGGACGGCTCCACCGCCCATGCCTCGAGGTCCTGGGGGGCCTGGTAGGCGACCGGGTACTGCGCGTCGAGGCCGTGGCCCGGCAGGTCGACGGCGTAGCTGCGGTGGCCGAGCAAGGTCAGCTCACGCTGGACGGAAGCCCACATGAAAGAACTCGTGCCGGAACCGTGGACCAGCACGAACGTAGGCGAGGACGAGCGGTTGAAGGTGGATCGCATGAAGAACAGTCCGTTTCGTTGGAAGGCATGGCGAACATGCCTGCGTTGCCGGGAACGGCATGCGGCTGCCGGATGAGAACGCGACAGGACAGGCCGTGAGATGAAACCGGCGGTCGGCTGCGGGCGGAACCCCTGTGGTGCGCGGCCTCTGTGCCCAGCACCTATCTGCGGGATCGCCTCAAAGGCGCTGGTCGCTGAACGACCGGCGGGCAGACCGCCTCAGGCGTTACGAAGACGGATGAACTTCTCGATCATGCCTGAAAGCGTATCAGCGGTGGGTGCCGCGCATGCCAACGGGCTGCTGCGCATCATCCGGCGCGGCGCGGTGGGCAGCCTGATCCGTCCCTGCATCGCCTGGCGACACTTGTGCGCGGCGCCGGCCCCTGCGGTGGGCAGCGGGCAGGGCGGTCACTCGTGGCAGGGGATGCCGGAGACTTCGTGGTCGGCGTGGAAGAGAGCCTCCCCGATCAGGGCTCGAACGTGTGCGTCGCGGGCCCGGTAGAGCACGCGGCGGCCTTCTCGCCGGGTCTGTACGAGCCCGGCCAGCCGGAGCTTGGCCAGGTGCTGGGAGACCGAGGGTCTGGCCACGCCGATGGTGCCGGCCAGTGAACCGACGTCGAACTCGTCGACCGACAGCAGCCACATCAGCCGCAGCCGGGTGGCGTCACTGAGCATACGGTTGCCGGGACCGCGTTCTCGGTCGGCCGGCTGGCGGTGATGATGTATCTGCCGCTGGCTCTTCTGGAACGGGACGCGCCGGAGTGGTTGCCGGGTTTGGCTCTGGCGGGCGCGGCCGTGCTGGCGCCGCTCGGTTTGTGGGCGTTCGGGCGACTGCTGGCCGGGCGCTCGCATCAGGTGACCCTCGGCGCGGGAACACTGCTTCTGGGCGTGCTGGCGCTCGTCATGGCCGTGGCCACCACTCCCTCGCTCACCATCGCCGCCTATCTCGCCTGCACCATGGTCAATGGCGTGATGCCCGGCCGCTGGCAGTCGGCGGTCGCCGATGCCGCGCCGGAAGCCGATCGGCCGCGCTGGTTCGCCTTCCAGGGATCGTCATGGGGCGTGGCACAGCCGGCCGTGCCGCCGCTGGCCGCCGTGGCCGGCGCGGTAACAGGGGCCATGGGGGCCGGGGCGTTCCTGGCCGCGGGCGCGGCGTTCCTGCTGGTGCCGTTCATCCTGCGCCGTACTCCGGCCTGAGGTGGATCAGGGCTGCGCCGGCAGCGCCTGACTCCGACCGCGAGCGCGACGTGGTCGCCCTGCTCGGCGCGGGCCTGTCCAACGCCGAGCTCGGCCGCGGACCGCATCTCAGTCGAGGGCGCCGTCAAGGTCCACGTGGACAGGCTCGGCGTCCGGAACCGGGTGGAGGCGGTGGTGCCGGCCTATGAGGCGGGCCTGGTGGACCGCTCGTAGATTCGGCACCGGCGCCATGCCCGAGATCGGCATGCTTTTCCGCGTGCTACAGCAGGCGATCGTTCAGGGCGGCCGCTTGCTGTCGGGTCGCCGTGAGGAAAGCGTGCCGGAGTCGCTGGTGGTGTGGGTTCTCGCTGCTTGCGGGGGTGTGGTGCTGGTAGAGGTGCCAGCAGGTGTGGATGCCGTGGTGGCCACGGCAGGGCCGATCAGCTGATGGAGTTGCTGCTGCACGCGTACCACACCAAGGGGCGCAACGTGGCCGACGCGCAGGTCCTGCGGCGCCTGGGCGGCGAGGGCGGGCTGGACGGCGGGCAGGTGCGCGCTGTTCTGGACGGCGACGACTACGCCGCCGAGGTACGCGCCGATCGGCGCCGGGCGGCGGAGCTCGACGTCACTGGGGTGCCCAGCCTCGTGATCGACGGCCGCCGCCCGGTCTCCGGAGTGCAGCCCGTGGCCGAACTGCGAGCGCTCCTGCGCAACCAGCCGCCGGTCCACCCGGCGTTCTGACCAGCCTCACCTTCCGGGGTGTTGCGTATGCGGCTCGTCCAGAAGGGCCTCTGGGCCGGCGGGGTCCCAGGTCACATGAGGCGAACCCGTCAGCGCAGTGGTGTCGAGGTACCTGGGATCGAGGACGCGCTCGGTGAACTTCCAGCCGTCCGGGGTGCGCTGGTAGTGGTCGTGGAACATGCCGTACATGACGACCGGCCTGCCGTCGCGTTGGCGACCGAGCTCGAAGACGGATTCCCGGCCGGTCGCGGTGTCACCATCGAGCTGGATCGAGCCCGGGTGCACGTTCTGCACCCAGAACTCCCACGCGCCCTGCAGCCGTTCGATACCGGCGCGGATCTCCTCCCGCCCGATGAACTCGACGCCCGCCGGGGGGATCCGCCACACCGCGTGCCTGGTGAACAGCGCCGCGAAACGGTCGTAGTCGCCCATCATTGCCGCGTCGGCGTGTTCGCCCCGCAGTGTCTCGATCTCGACGCGGTCGGCGATGGTCTGCAGATCTCTCATCGTTTTCCTCTCTTCTGCGAACGTGACGGATGACGCTTTCGGGCGCCTGCCGGGGGGTGCTGCAGGGTTCAGATCATCGACGAACGAGTCCGGTACGTCGGGACAGCCGGCGAACATGACGCGGGTCACACCGCAGTGGCGCATTGGCGTGTCGGCTCCGTCGAAGTCTCAGTCAACGGGCTTGTCGAGCCAGGAGCCGTCGAGCATGAGGGTGCGGCCGCTGAACTCCGCCAGAGAATTCCACGCGAGGATCCGCTTGGGGCGCAGGCGGATGTACAGGAACACGTCCGGGGAACTGCGGGGGTCTGTCGATACCTCCGCGTACGCCTCCGCTGAGGCGACGTCGATGTCGGGCACGTCGACCAGAACCGCGTCGGCATCGATCAGGACGACGTCAGCGGTGTCTCCGATCGCCAACCGCGCCGTTGGCCTCGCCCGCAGGTTCGAGACCGTGCGACTGCGGCGGAAGGTCGCGGTGGTCAAGGTCGAGCCGTCCCAGACGTAGGCGACCGGGATCAGATGTGCCCCGCGACCGTCGCTCCCGGTGGCCAGCCACATCTGGAATCCGCTGCTCAGACGGCCAAGGGTGTCGGCTCGTCGCCGTGGGAGGTCGCGCGCCGGCGGCGGGGTTGCTGAGGACATGGTTACTCCTTCATGACGTTGACATTCTGAAGACGAACGACGAGGGACGGATTCGACGTCGCCCACGAGAAGTCCTGCCTGCGAGGGGAACAACTCCCACGGACACCCATCAGTCGTTGAGCATCGCCGGATCGCGGCTGTGGAGGTGCTCGGAGTCCGCGATCAGATCGAGCTCGTGCTCGTTCACGGGTCACATTCCTCCGGCGCGGCAGGTCATTGTCTATGACTCGCGAAAACGTCGCGGGGTGACCAGCAGAGTGACGACCACGCTGGACGGTGAGCCCGTGCGGCCGGCGTCGTCGTCTCCACCAAGGGGAGGAATCATGTCCGCACGCATCCCGTCTTGGCTGCGCACCGCCTTTTACTGGGTTCTGGCCGCAGAGTTCTAGGTCGGCTTCGTCACCAAGTTCTGGCCCGGCCCGACATTCTTCGGCCCGGCCTACGCGGTGAAGTTCGCCGATTGGGGGTTTCCCCCCTGGTTCAGATTCATCGTCGGCGCGATCGAGCTGATTTGCGCGATCTTGCTGGTCACCCCATCCGAACGGTTCAGATTCATCGGCGCGGCAGGGCTGGTCTTCCTCCTTACCGGCGCGGTCACGACGCACCTCATCGACGACGCGCCCCTGTACGAAGAGGTCTCGGCCCCCATCCACCTGGTGCTCACGGCCATGGCCGCCCTGGCGAACTGGCCGGCTGACTGGAAAGACCTCATACGCCCGCGACGGAATGGAGATGCCGCGCCGTCCCGCGTACGGGGAGTACAGCCCAGCAACCGATGATCGGCGCCGTCGACTCCCTCAACCCGCGTATGGCGATCCGGTCGCGGGCCTGCGATGACGCGAGCGCGGACTATCGGGTGAGGCTGGTCGGCTGCCTGAGCCGCGTCAGCTTCCGCGGGTTCGCCACCGCGTGGATCCGGCTCACCCGCCCCTCCTCCACGACCAGACTCACCGCGGCCACCTGGCCGTCGGTCTCGACCCGCCCGGCGGGCGCGCCGTTGAGCCAGACGGCCGACACCGTCCGGTTGGGAAGCGCGAGCGACTCCGCGACGAGTGCGGCCCCATGGATCGGAGCCCGGGCCGCGGACGGGAGCCCGCCGCCGTCGACGATCAGGACCACGTCCGGCGCCAGGACCTCCATCAGCTCCTTGACCTGCCCGGTGCGCACCGCGGCCAGGAACCGTTCCACCACGATCTGCTGCTCCGACCGGCTCACCCGTACCCGGGGCTGCCGGGCCGCGACCCGGTCGCGGGCGCGCCGGGCGATCTGCCGCACCGTGGCCGGTGACTTCTCGACGGCCTCGGCGATCTGTCCATAGGGCAGCTCGAAGACCTCGCGGAGTACGAACACCGCACGTTCCGTCGGCGCGAGCGTCTCCAGCACGGTCAGCATCGCGATCGAGACGTTCTCCACGAGGTCGAGGTCGTCGGCGACGTCGGGACTGGTCAGCAGCGGTTCAGGCAGCCACTCGCCGACGTAGTCCTCGCGGATGCGCGACAGCGTGCGCAGGCGGTTGAGCGCCTGCCGGGTGACGATCCGGACGAGGTAGGCCCGCGGGGCGCTCACCTGCGCGCGGTCGACACCGGCCCACCGCAGCCAGGACTCCTGCAGGACGTCCTCCGCGTCGACCGCCGACCCGAGCAGCTCGTAGGCGACGGTGAACAGCAGGCTGCGGTGGGTGAGAAACGGGTCCTCGGTCATCGTGTCCCTGGTCACGCCGCCGGCGCCGCGCCGGACTTCTCGGGGGCCTTGGCCAGCGGAATCTCACAAGCTTCGGAGAATCCCTGAGAGGTGACCCCGTTCGCCACGTTGGCCCTGGTCGCAAGGTTGGCGTAGGCGATGTACGTGGTCAGTTCGACCATCGCCGCAGGGCCGAGCCGCTCCAGCAGGCTCGCGTACTGCTCGTCGGTGACGGTCAGCGGTGTGGCGGACATGGCCTCGGCGTACGCCATCACGTCCCGCTCCAGCGGGGTGAACACGTCCGAGGTCCGCCAGCGCGGCACCTGGCTGGCCTTGACCAGATCCAGGTCGTCGTTCTGGGCCTGGAAGTAGCCGACGTCGAGGCACCAGCTGCACCCGATCTGTGCCGCGACGGCCATGTGCGCGAACGACTTGAGGCTCGCGTCGGCCGCCTCCCACGCGCCGGCCTTGGCGCCGAACTCCAGGTTGTCACGGGCCAGTGCGGGGCTGTTCCACAGCACCTCGACGTTCTCGGGCACGCTGCCGAACTGCCTGATCATGTTGTCCCTGAGGTCGGCGGGAAGCTCGGCCCTGGGAACGCGAAGCGCCATGACGTTCTCCTGTAGGTGTGCGTTCTGGCTGTACGACATGAAGACACCGCCGGGTCCCCGAATGTGACAGCGGAGCCGAGGTGACACCCTTTCACTGCTGGTCGGGCCGGCTCCTGTCGATCGAGGTCAGGCGGGCGGCGGCATCGGGGTCCGCTTCACGGATGCGGTCCAGCAGGCGGTGCAGCAGGGCGCGGAGAGTCTCGAAGTCCTCGGGGCTGGTCAGTTCGGCCCACCGTTGCTCGATCAGGTCTCCCGCGCCGGCCGCCAGCGGCTGGACCGCTTTTCCCCGTTCGGTGAGCACGACCAGCCGCGACCTGGCGTCGTGGGGATTCGGGTGGCGTTCCAGGTAGCCCGCCCGTTCCAGCTGGTCGACCGATTGCGCCATGGTCTGTTTGCGCACACCGGCGCGGAGAGCCAGGTCACGGACCTGGATTCCCTCCGGCGGGACGAACGGGAACACCTTGGCGTCCCCGGAGCGGATGTCGCCGAAGCCCGCCTCGGCAAGGGCCGCCTCGATGCCGGCGGCGTACTCGCGGTGGAGCAGGCGCAGCAGCAGCGAAAGTCGCAGCCGCTTCGCGGAGGGGTCTCCGTTCATATTGACAGGCACCTGTCTAAATCTCATAGTGGTCAGATACCTGTCCAGTATCCCGTCTCTCAGGGGAGCCAGTCATGCCCACCGCACCTGTCCTCAATTCGACGATCTTCTACCGGGAGGTCGGCGCCGGGCCGGCCACGACGGTCTTCCTGCACGGAAATCCCACGTCGTCGTATCTGTGGCGGCACATCCTGCCCGTCACCGGAGCGTTCAGCCGATGCCTCGCGCCCGATCTGATCGGCATGGGGGAGTCCGGCAAACCCGACATCGCCTACAGCTTCGCCGACCATGCCGACTATCTCGACGCCTGGTTCGATGCGCTCGGCCTCGACCGGGTCGTGCTGGTCGGCCATGACTGGGGCGGCGCGCTCGCCTTGGACTGGGCCGCCCGCCACCCCGGCCGGGTGAGCGGCATCGCGTTCACCGAGACGATCGTGAAACCGATGTCGTGGGAGGAGTTCCCCGCCGACGCCCGCCCGCTGTTCGCATCGATGCGCACACCAGGGGTCGGCGAGCAACTGGTGCTGGACCAGAACGCCTTCATCGAGCAGGCGTTGCCGCGTACCGTCCCCGGGCTGAGCGAGGAGGACCTGGCGGTCTACGGCCGGCCGTACCCGACCCGGCAGTCCCGGGTTCCGTTACTGCAATGGCCGCGGGCGATGCCGCTGGACGGGGAGCCCGCCGAGGTCGTCGCCAGAATCGACGCCTACGGCCAGTGGCTGGCGGCCAGCGCGGACGTACCCAAACTCCTGCTCGCCTTCGAGCCCGGCCCTGGCCAGATGATGAGCTGGCAGATCATCGACTGGTGCGCCGCCCACATGTCCGCTCTGCAGATCGAGACGCACGGAACGGCCGGTCACCACACCCCCGAGGACCAGCCCGAGGCCATCGCCGCCTCGCTCGTCGCATGGCTGGACAAGCACGTGCTGCGGGCCGGCGGGGAGGGCCGAGGGTGATGCGGGCAATCCGGCAACATGCGTTCGGCGGCCCCGAGGAACTCCGGCTGGAGGAGCTGTCCGACCCCCACCCGGCCGGTGACCAGGTGCGGATCCGGGTCGAGTCGGCAGGTGTCCACCTGCTGGACACCGTCATCCGCCAAGGCGGAGGCGGGCCGCGGGTCGCGCCGCGCCTGCCCATGACACCGGGCCGGGAGGTCGCCGGAACGGTCGACGAGGTCGGCGCCGTCGCCGACGCGGCTCTCCTCGGGCGGCGCGTCGTGGCCGATCTCGGTCCGGCCGGCGGCGGATACGCCGAACTGGCGCTGGCTCCCGCGGCGGCCGTCCACGTCCTGCCGGACGGCGTCGACGCCGACTGCGCCGTGGCGATGGTCGGCACCGGCCGGACGACCATGGCGATCCTCGAACTCGCGGCACCGACCGCCGCCGACGTCGTCCTGGTCACCGCGGCCGCCGGGGGAATCGGGACCCTGCTGGTCCAGGCCTGCCGTTCGGCCGGCGCGACGGTCGTCGGTGTCGCGGGAGGTCCCGGCAAGGTCGCGCTCGCCCGCCGGACCGGCGCGGACCACGCCATCGACTACACCCGGCCCGGCTGGCCCGACGAGGTACGCCGAGCGGTGGCGGGCCGCCCGGTGACGCTCGCCCTCGACGGGGTCGGCGGCCGGATCGGCCGAAGCGCCCTGGAACTGCTCGGCGTCACCGGACGCCTGGTGATGTTCGGCTCGTCCTCGGGATCCCTGACGGAACTGTCCACCGGCGACCTGTTCAGCCGCGGCATCAGCGCCGCCTCTGCCATCGGCGCCCGCATCCTCCAGCGCCCGGGCGGCATCCGGACACTCGAGCGCGATGCCCTCGAAGCGCTCACCCAGGGACGACTCGCCCCCGTGATCGGTCAGCGGTTCGCCCTCACCGACGCGCCCGCCGCCCACATCGCCCTGCAATCCCGCGCCACCACCGGAAAAACGGTCCTGCGCCCATGACACCCGACGGCCGGGACCGGACGTTCCGGGGCGTCGTAGGAAGGATCAGGATGGAACAACGTCGCCCGCTGGGCTATTGGCTGAAGCTCCTCGACCAGCTCATCGAGGAGAACCTCAATCGAGTACTCGCGGCGCAGGGGCTGCACCGGCGCCACTGGCAGACGATGAACCTGCTCGCCCCAGGGCCCGACTTCGACCGCGCGGGCCGGCGCGGGCCGGCTACGAAAGAGGCGATCGCACAGGGGCTCCGGCCGTTCTGGTCCGGGAGCTCGGTCGACCTGGACCAGGCGATCGACGATCTGCGGCAGCGTGGCTGGATCACCGAGCGGGAGCCCCACAGCCTCACCCCCGAGGGCGAGACCGCGCACGCCGCCCTGGCGCGCGAGGTCGAGCGGGCGGGCCGTCGGATCAGGGACGGGGTGACGGCGGAAAGGTACGCCGACACCATCGAGGTGCTCCGTCACCTGGTGCTGAACGCCGAGCAGATGCGGCGGACCACGATCTGAACCTAAGGCCCGGTTGTTGACGGGAGGGCCGCGGCGATGCAGTCGAGGACGCGCTGGAGCCCGTACCGGAACTGGTCGGCGCGGCTCAAATGCGGCTGGCGCGCCTCCGTCACGATCTTCATGAGGATCGGGTACTCCCCGCTCTTCACCAGCCGGTCGATGTACGGGTGGCTGCGCGCCATCCACTGCGACTCGCTGAGCCCGCTGCGGTGGAGCTCCCTGGCCGAGTTGATGTCCTCGCGGACGGTGCCCTCGATGTAGCCGCTCAGTATGGCGATGAGGCCGAGGTTCTCGTCGATGGAGACGAAGGCGTCGAGCACTCCCATCAGCCGTTCGACCACGAGGAGCTGGTTGGGGCCGAAGCTGGGGAGCGAGCGCTGCACGGTGGCGATCCACGGGTGCCTCAGCCACATGGCCCGCAGTTCCTCGGCGTAGCGGGTGAGGTCGGCTCGCCAGTCGCCCGAGGGCATGCCGGCGATGTCGATCTCGCCCATCACCCGGTCGGCCATGAGCTCGACCAGGTCGTCGCGGCTCGGCACGTAGCGGTAGAGGGACATGGCGCCGGCGCCGATGTCGGTGGCGATCCGCCGCATGGTGGCGGCCTCCAGGCCCTCGGCGTCGGCGATCCGGACGGCCGCCTCGGCGATCTGCGCGCGGCTGTAGACCGGCTTCGGCCCGCGGGCCGGCCGTTCGGGCCGCATCCAGATGTTCACGTACTCGGCGTCGGTCACCGTGCCACCTCCTTGTTGCGTACATAGTACCCAGTGCTTTAGGGTGACGCCGTAACCGCGTACACAGTACTCAGTGGAGGGGTCATGGCTGATCCGATCGTGGTCGCCGAAGGGCTGCACAAGTCCTTCGGCGACACCCACGCCCTGCGGGGCCTGGACCTGAGCATCCCGAGAGGAACGGTCTGCGGCGTGCTGGGTCCCAACGGCGCGGGCAAGACGACCGCGGTGCGCATCCTGGCGACCCTGTCCGACCCCGATGCCGGGCACGCCCGCGTCGCCGGATACGACGTCGTACGCGAGGCCGGCAAGGTGCGCGCCAGGATCGGGCTCGCGGGCCAGTACGCCGCCGTGGACGAGAAGCTCACCGGCCGTGGCAACCTGCGCATGTTCGGGCGCCTGTCCCACCTGTCCCGGCGCGAGGCGCATCGGCGGGCCGACGAGCTGCTCGAACGTTTCGGCCTGACGGACGCCGCCGATCGGCAGGTCGCCGGCTACTCCGGCGGCATGCGGCGCCGCCTCGACCTGATCACCAGCCTCATCCTGCGCCCCGAGGTGCTCTTCCTGGACGAGCCGACCACCGGCCTCGACCCGCGGAGCCGCGGCGAGATCTGGGACAACGTCCGCGAGCTGGTGGCGGACGGCACCACCGTGCTGCTCACCACGCAGTACCTGGACGAGGCCGACCAGCTGGCCGACGGCATCGCCGTCGTCGACCACGGGCGGGTGATCGCCACGGGCACACCCGACGAGCTGAAGGCCACGATCGGCGACCGCCTCGACGTCGTCCTCGACGATCCCGCCGCCCTGGGGCCGGCGGTGACCGTACTGAAGAACCTGGCCGGAACCGAACCCACTCTGAGCGGCGCCGACCGGCTCGGCGTCGCCCTGCCGAGCGGCGGCTTCCGGCTCGCCGACATCGTGCGCGAGCTCGACCGCGCCGGGATCGCCGCGGCGGACGTGCGGCTGGGCCGCCCCACCTTGGACGAGGTGTTCCTGCGCCTCACCGACCGGAAGGAGCTCGTCTGATGACCGGCCTCGCACCGCCGCTGGACCATCGCCTGCGGTGGACGTTCACCGACGGGCTGACCCTGGTCGGCCGCGAGCTGGAACGGCTGAGGCGCGCCCCCGGCGAACTCGTCGCGGCGCTGCTCTTCCCCGCCGTCATGGTGGTGCTGTTCGGGTACGTCTTCGGCAGCGCGATCGGGGTGCCGGGCGGCGGCGACTACCGCGAGTACCTGATGCCGGGCCTGTTCGCGATGGTGACCTTCTCCGCGTGGCCGGCGGTCATGACCCGGATGGCCGCCGACGTCTCCCGCGGGGTGATGGACCGGTTCCGCTCCATGCCGATGGCGCGCTTGGCCGTGCCGTTCGGGCAGACGGGCGCCGACCTGCTGACCGGCCTGCTCATGCTGGCCATCATGGTGGGCGCGGGCCTGCTGGTGGGCTGGCAGCCGCACCTCGGCGTGGTCCCCACGGCCCAGGCGTTCCTGCTCATGATCGTGCTGCGGTACGCGCTGAGCTGGGTGGGCGTCTACGTGGGCCTGGCGGTGAAGAACGACCAGGTCGCCGACGCGATGGTGCCGCTGGGCCTGCCGTTCACGATGGTGTCGAACGCCTTCGTCCCCACCGACGGCATGCCGGGCTGGCTGCGCTTCCTGGCCGACTGGAACCCGGTGAGCGCGCTCACCGCCGCCACCCGGGAGCTGTTCGGCAACCCGGGCGTCGCGTCCGGAGACGTCGCGTGGCCACTCGCCCATCCGGTGATCGCCGTCCTGCTCTGGTCGGCCGCGCTACTGGCGATCTTCGTCCCGCTGTCGCTGCGCGCCTACATGCGCAGAGGACGCTGAACGCGCCCGCCGGACGCGGCACCACCCTCGGCGTACCGAAGTGATGCGCACCACTGCCGGCGGGTTGTCCCCTGACTTCCCACTTCTTCGTCATCCAGGTGTCACAGCCGACCCAACAAGGAGATCCTCATGGAGAGCCGCTTCAACTACGCCGAGAACCCGGTCGGGGCCAAGGCCGCCAAGCACCTGGTCTCGGCGAGCAAGGTCGTCATGGACTCGTCCGTGCCGGAGGCGACGAAGGAACTGATGTCGCTGCGCATCAGCCAGATCAACGGCTGCGCGCCCTGCGTGGAGATCCACACCAAGGAGCTCGAGCACGCGGGAGAGCCCTCGCTACGGATCAACCTGGTCCCGGTCTGGCGGGAGGCACCCGTCTACACGGACGCCGAGCGAGCCGCCCTGGCGCTCGCGGAAGAGGGCACCCGGGTCGCCGACACAGCCGAGGGCGTCAGCGACGAGACCTGGGCCGCGGCGGCCGAGCACTACGACGCGGACCAGCTCGCCGCCCTGGTGGCGCTCATCGCCGTGATGAACGCCTTCAACCGCATGAACATCATCACCGCGCAGCCCGCCCCCACTTCCTACCGGCCCGGCCAGTGGTAGCCGGCGGCGGCTCCGTGCAGCCAGTTTCTCCTTCGGAAGGACACCATGAGTTCAGCGTTTGCACCTCCTCGCCGTGACTTCGGCGGGGACATCATCGAACCGGGTTCGGCCGCCTACGAACCGGCCGCCCGCTCGATGCTGGTCCCGGGCAGCCCCGCCGTCGTCCTGCGGCCGGACAGCGTCGCGGACGTCCAGGCAGGTGTCAGGTTCGCCGCCGGCACGGGGCTCGTGCTGTCCGTACGAGGCGGCGGCCACGGCTTCGCCGGTTTCGGCACCAACGACGGCGGCATCGTCCTCGACCTCGGCAGGCTCGCGAGCGTGGAGATCATCGACAAGGAACGTCGCATCGTGCGGATCGGCGGCGGCGCCACCTGGGGTCAGGTCACCGCCGCGCTGGCCCCGCACGGCCTGGCGATCTCCGCGGGCGACACCAGGACCGTCGGTGTCGGTGGACTGACGTTGACCGGCGGCATCGGATGGAAGGTCCGCAAGTACGGCCTGGCCCTGGACAACGTGGTCGCCGCGGACGTGGTCACCGCCGACGGCGAGTTGCTGCGGTCGAGCGCGACGGAGAACCCGGAGCTGTTCTGGGCGCTTCGCGGCGGGGGCGGCAACTTCGGGATCGTGACCGCCTTCGATTTCGTCGCGCACCCGACCACGGATGTCTTCTTCGGCACGATCACCTTTCCAGCCTCGGAGGCGGCCACCGTACTCCAGGGGTGGGCGGACCACCTGCGCACCGCGCCCGATGAGCTCACCTCGATCGTGGACTTCGCCAACCCCTTCACCGGCGGACCGGACGCACCCGTCGAGATCCAGGTCGCCTATGACGACGACGACCCCGAACGCGCCGCCCGGGCCCTCGATCCGATCCGCCGGCTCGGCACGATGATCGGCGACGATGTCACGCTCAAGCCGTACGCGGATGTGCTCGTGGACTTCGCGTCTCCACCGCCCGGCATCCAGCTGGTCACCCGGAGCGCGTTCGTCGACACCGCGTCGGTGCCGGCGGCTCTGCGGATCCTCACCGAGGCCGGGGCATCGGATTCCGCACCGAAGATCTCCGTCCGCAGCGTGGGCGGTGCGGTGTCCCGGCTTCCCGGGGACGCCACGGCCTACGCTCACCGCCAGGCGGAGCTGATGGTCGTGACCACCACCGTGGGCCCGCCTCCGGCCATCGAGGCCGCCCGTCCGAACCTGGAAGCCATCTGGGCCAGGCTCACGCCACATACCAGTGGCGCCTACGCCAACTTCCTCGCCTCTGCCACCGGCGACGACGTCGCCGCGATCTATCCGCCGCCCACCTACCGGCGGCTCGCGGCGGTCAAACGCCGGTACGACCCCGGCAACCTGTTCTCCCGCAACCACAACATCCGCCCGCAGTAAGCCCTCGGCGGCACCTCGATCGATCAGCCACCACGGCGGTCGTCGACCGTGACGGCGGATCAGTCCGTACCTTCACGGTGCACTCGTTCCCCTGCTTCCCCATCCGCATCACGACGCGCGGCTTGGTGCCGAGCTGCCCCGTGCTCGCCCGTCAGCGGCTCGTGCAGCACCAGGCCCCGCAGCCACGTCGGCAGCTGCGCCTGGCGCCCGGGCTGCGGCGCTACGGCAGGCGCGGCGGCTCGCACCGGAGGATCTCGCCGTGCTCACCACCCTCCAACGCGAACCGTCCGCCGGACCGAAGATTCAGCCCGGCAGGAGGTGTGCCACGAGGGTGCGTGCCCATTCGGGCGAAGGGGGCTGCTCGGTGAAGACGGCCCGGTAGTAGAGGGGGGCGAGCAGGGCATCCACGGCGCGTTCGACCGCCGGGGTTTCGTTGCCCCGTGTCTGTTCCCGTTCGATGATGGCTTCGAGCTGTCGCTGGCGTTCCATGCGGCACACGCCGGCGTTTTCCCCGCCCGTGCCGACGATGGCGCGTACCAGCGCGAGAGTGTCCGGGTCATTGAGGTCCTTGGCGAGGTCGTACGCGTAGCGTTCCAGATCCTCGCGGAGGCTTCCGGTGTCGGGGACCACGACATCGCCGGAGAAGCGGCTGGTCGCGACGTCGGCGAGCAGTTCGCCGACGGAGCCCCAGCGGCGATAGACGGTCGTGGCGTGCACGCCCGCCCGCGCGGCGATGACCGGGATCGTCAGCGCATCGCGGGCCTCGACGGTGAGCAGTTCCTTGACGGCCTGGTGGACGGCCGCGCGGATCCGGGCTGAGCGGCCTCCGGGCCGGCTGTCCGTGCGTGGCGGGGGGCTCTGAGCTGGCATGTCTCCATTATCGCATCGATCACTGCTTTATTTTAGCAGTGATCACTGCATTTGTGGTACGTTCGCAGCTACTAACGCAACGATCGCTGCGAGGTTTCCGTGTCTGGTGATTCTCCCGATACCGCGTCCTCTGGCGCCGCACCGCCCGTCGCCGGTCCGCGCCGCCGGCCGTGGAGGGGTGCCTTCTCGTCCGTGGGCGCCGTCCTGGTGCTCTTCCTGGCCGCCTCCAGCGCGCCGTCCCCGATCTACGTGATCTACCAGGAGCAGTGGCGGTTCACGGCGTGGGTGCTGACCGTGGTCTTCGCTCTCTACGTGTTCGGCCTGCTGGGCTCGTTGCTCGTCGTGGGAGCGCTGTCGGATCATCTCGGCCGGCGGCCGGTGCTCGCCGCGGCGATCGGGCTGGAGGCGGTCGCGATGGTGTTGTTCCTGGTCGCGGGGGACGTGTTGGTGCTGGCCGTCGCGCGGGTGCTGCAGGGCGTCGCGACCGGGGCGGCGACAACGGCGCTGAGTGCCACTCTGGTCGATCTCGAACCGCGGAGAGCGGGCGTGGTCACGTCGGTGGCGCCGTTGACCGGGCTGGCTCTGGGTGCTGTCGGCAGTGGTGTGCTGGTGGAGTTCGGTCCGGCGCCGACCCGGCTGGTCTACGCGCTCATGCTCGGCGGCATGGTGCTGGCGGCGGTGATCGTCGCCCTCCTGCCGGAGACGTCGCTGCGCCGGCCGGGAGCGCTGGCCTCCCTTCGCCCGCGCGTGGCGATGCCCGCACATCTGCGCGCGGACATCGTCCCGCTGGTGCCGGCGATGATCGCCACCTGGGCGCTGGCCGGCATGTACCTCTCCCTCGGCCCGTCGGTCGCCGCGGAGCTGCTGGGGCTGCGCAGTCACCTCATCGGCGGTGTCGTCGTGACGCTGCTGGCGGGCACCGGAGCGCTCGCGGTCGCCCTGCTCCGCTCCCGCCCGGCGTCCGCGCTGCTCGCCCCCGCCGCGGCGACGCTCGGGCTCGGCACCCTGGTCTCGCTGGCCGGGGTGGAGGACAAGCTCGCCTGGCTCGCCGCGGCCGGCACCGTCGTCGCGGGCATCGGGTTCGGCGCGTCGGTGCTGGCCACGTTCGGCACCTTCGCCAGGATCGCCAGGCCGCACGAACGCGGCGCGGTCTTCGCCCTGGCGAACGTCATCAACTACCTGGGCAACAGCGTGCCCGCCGTGCTCGGCGGCATCGCCGTCACCGCCCTGGGATTGAGATCCGCCACCGTGATCTACGCGCTGGCGATCACGCTGATCACCTTCTCCGCCTTCATCCTGCGCCTGAACCAGCTACGGCTCCAGCGCCACATTGCCACGGTCCCCTGCGACTGAGGCTCCGACGAAGACATCCCTACAATTCCGTCATAAGGACGAATCATGACAAACATCCCCAAGGTCAGGCAGAACCGGGAAATCCAGCGACCCGGCGGCACGACCCTCCGCTACACGGCCGGCGGACCGGCGGGAGGGCGGACCCTGGCTCTCATCCATGGCTGGGCGTGCGATCGCGGCGACTTCGACGCGGTGACCGACCATCTGCCCGGCGACCACCGCGTGCTGGCGATCGACCTCGCCGAGCACGGCGAGTCGCGGTCGTCGCGGGAGGTCTGGACGATGGAGGAATTCGCCCGCGACGTGGCCGCGGTGCTGGAGGCCGAGTCGGTGGACGACGTGGTCGTGGCCGGGCATTCCCTCGGCGGGGCGGTCGCCGTCGAGGTGGGCCGGCTGCTGCCCGACAAGGTCTCGCACGTGGTCGCGCTCGACGCCTTGCACTATCTGTCCCTGTTCCCGGCGATGAGCGAGGAGCAGGCCGAGGCGGTGCTGCGCGTGTTCGAGGAGGACTTCGCCGCGGGGGTGCGGGGCCTCGTGGAGGGAGGCTCGCCGGTCGGGACCGACCCGGCTCTCAAGGACGCGTACTTCGAGAAGATGGTCGCCGTACGTCAGCCTGCCGGACTGCGTTCCATCGAGGGCCTGGTGCGCTGGGACATGGACGCGGCGCTGCGCGAGACGAAGCAGCCGATCACCGTGTTCGCGATCCGTGACCTCATCACGCAGGAAGCGATCGACCGTTACGGTGACCGGCTCGACATCGTGCTCGTCGACCTGGGCAGCCACCACTTCCCGGTGGAGTCGCCGGAGGGTACGGCGAAGCTCCTGGCCGGCGTGACCGGCGGGTAAGGAGCCTGCCGGGCGCGGCCGCGGAGAAGCCCGAGCACATCAGGCTGGCCAGCTCGGGTCACCGGGGACCGCGCGTCGGAACGCGGCCGATCGCCGCACCGCTCTCCCGGAAACTGCGGCCGGCGGCCGTCGTATCACCGTCTGGTCAGGGCGCCGACATTGAGTACGAAGCCGGAGTCCAGGCCGGCCTGGCGCACGACGCCGTTCATGATCGACGCTTGTAGTCTCCCGTCGCCCGCCACCTGCCAGAAGCCCATGGTGATGGTCTTGCCGGAGCGCTTGCAGGTCTGTCCGGGCGGGTTCAGTTCGGCTGTGTTCCCCCATGCGGTCATGGTCCACTCGCAACCGTCCGCCGTCCGGGCGACCCCCGTACGATCCGGTTTCACCGTCATCTCGACGAGGCCGCGCTGCGGCGTGAGCTTCGGCGTGGCGTCCGGCCGGCCCGGCAGGTACGTGGCGAAGTTGACCAGTTGCGAGGGATCGGCAGGGGCGTACTTCCACTGGCCGGCGAATCGCTTCGCCACCTTGGCCGGCGGCTCCTGCTCGGCCTTGGTACGGGCCCCTCGCTCCAGGACGAAGTCGAACTCGCCGCGCCGATTGTGGCTCACGCCTTTGATGGTCTCCCTTTCGTGCCGGCCCGAGACGGTCACCGACCAGCTGGTGATGGTGTAGCCGGATTTGATCACCTGGTTCTCACAGGACTGGCGGGGCGGATCGAGCTCAAGGGAGCCCCGCCGGGCCGTGAACCGCCACGTGCAGCCCCGGTCCGTCCGTCCCACGACCCTTCCGCGGGACTCCGTCGAGAACACGATCCGGCCGATCTGCGGGATCTGCCACGTCGAGCCGGCAGGCGCCAGCGGATTGGCGCTGTCACAGCCCGGCCGCGTGTCCGGACACTTGAGTTCCGCAACGTTCCTCATGCTGCCGCGGTCCGGCTGGTCGTAGTTCCACGTGCCCAGGTACTTGTCCACACTCGGTCCGCCGCTCGCGGGGGCGGCGGCCGCCGGGCCCGGGACACCGGCTGCGGTCACAGCCAGGGCGGCGGCCAGGACCACGGCCGCCGGCCATCGCCGACGCGCGGGCCTCGTCGTCCGGAGCGGGAAACGGGATGACATGATCCTCCTGAAGTGAATACGGCGTATGCACGCCGAGATCGATACGGGTGTTCGGCGCATTCCAGCGCGACCTCGCGCCTCGGCCGTCCCGGGCCGTACGTCGGTGACCCGCACGTTCAGCGGTGCGAGTTCCTGCCGGAAATGCCGGGACAGATGGCTGACGGCCGCCTTGGTCGCCGCGTACACGGCGGCGCCGAACTCCACCTGGCCGGCCGCGGCCGATGAGATGTTGACGATGTCGGCAGCGCCTCCGGTGGAGGCCGCTTCGAGCAGATCCGGCATGAGCGCATGGATGAAGCGGAGCAGTCCGGTGAGGTTCAGCTCCATCTGGCGCTCCCATTCGCCCGGCGAACCGTCCGACAGCAGGCCAGGGAGCAGGATTCCGGCATTCCCGGACCGCCCCGACGCCACGTGGGGGTGCGCGTGGTCGGCTACACCCGCTCACGCAGGCGCATGTTCGGCGTTCTAGGAAGACCCTCGCGACGGCGCAGGCCATCGCCGCGGCGGTGACCATCGTGGCGGCCGGCGCGCCCGCTGCCGGCGCAACGGCCGATGGCCTTGCGTGCGGGGCCGCCGACCGCGTGGCTCGCCGGAGGAGGGCCGGACGCCGGGCGCGACGCTTGCGCCAAGGTCTCAGTTCTGGAAGGCGCCGGCGTGGTCGGTCACCCAGTCGGCCCAGGTGCGTGCCGGTCGGCCGAGGATCGACTCCACCTCGCCGGTGACGCGCGCCGGCCGACCGGCACCGCGGGCGTACCTGGCCAGCAGGGCGACGACGAACGGCTCCGCCAGACCTTGCCCGACCATGGCGTGCCGGACGGCCTCCGCCGGGATCTCCTGAAAGCGCAGCGGTTTCCCGAGCACCTCGCCGACGACGGTGATCAGCTCGGCGTGGGTGAGCGATTGCGGGCCGGTCAGGTCCAGCTTGCGGCCCACCAGGTCATCGGACAGCAGCGCGCGGGCGCCGACCGCGGCAAGGTCCTGCTCGTGGATCGGAGCCTCGGAGAAGCTCGCGTACGGCCCGCGAACGACGTCACCGGCGCGGATCTGACCGCCCCAGGCCAGGAGCGTGTTGACCGCGAAGGCGCCGGCCCGCAGGCTCACCCATTCCAGCCCGCTGGCGATGGCGGCGTCCTCGACCTCCTTGTTACGGTCGCCGTTGACTCGCGACGGCTGCTCCTCGAAGGGGTCGTCGACGTTGATGGCCGACAGCACCACGACTCGCCGCACTCCGCGTTCCTTGGCGAGGGCCAGCACCTGCGCGGCGGCCAGGCCGACGGCGCGCGGGTGCAGGAACACCTGACTGACGCCCTCCAGGGCGGGGGCGAGCGTGCTCGGCCGGCCAGGGTCGCCCGCGACCACCTCGACACCGCCGGGCAGGCCGGCGGCGTCCGGGTCGCGGGTGACGGCGCGGACCTTGACGCCCTCGGCGGCGAGCAGGCCGGCCAAGGGACGTCCGATGGTGCCTGTAGCGCCGGTGACCAGAATCACTTGTCCACCTTTCAGTGCATTGATGTCCCGGGTGGGAACGAGTGGGGATCTAGTTGATGCGGGAGAGTTTGTCGGGGTTGGTCACGGCGTAGATGTCGCGCACCCGATCACCGTCCGATGTCAGATCGAGGACGAAGACGGCGAAGGGCGAGTCCGCCACGAACAACACCCCCGACGGTTCCCCGTTGACCAGCCGATACTGGATGTCCAGGCCGGCGGACCGGCGTGGGGCCCGAGCCATGAGGAGCCGGGCGACCTTGTCACGGCCGTGAATCGGCAGCGGGCCCGCCGCTGTCGCCTTGCCGCCCCCGTCGGTCCACAGGGTGACCTCCGGCGCCAGGAGATCCAGCAGGGAGTTCAGATCGCCGCCGAACGCCGCCGCCATGAACCGCTCGGTCGCCTGCCGCTGTGTACGCGGATCCACCGGGTAGCGGGGACGCCGGGCTTGCACGTGCTCACGGGCACGATGGGCGATCTGGCGTACCGCGGCCGGGGTCCGGTCGATCATGCCCGCGATCTCGGCCTGCGAGTAGCCGAACACCTCGAACAAGATGAACACCGCGCGTTCCAGCGGTGTGAGCGTTTCCAGGACCACCAGCAGTGCCATCGACAGCGACTCGTTGCCCACGGCGTCCTCGGCGGAGTCGACCCCGGCCGAACTGACGAGCGGCTCCGGCAACCACTGCCCGAAGTAGGTCTCGCGCAGCCGTCGAAGTGCGCTCTGGCGAGCGAGGGCCTTGTTCACCGCGATGCGGATCAGATAGGCGCGCTGGTTGTCGATGGTGTCCAGGTCTCTGGCGACCCAGGCCAGCCACGTCTCCTGCAGGACGTCCTCGGTGTCGGAGACGCTGCCGAGCATGTTGTAGACGATGGAGAAGACCAGCTCGCGGTGGTCGGTGAACATCTGCGTGGCGGAATCTTCCGAGCCGTCGGGCATCGGGGCCTCCCCTCCTGTCGGTCATCGCCTTCAAGAGTCATGCGAGGGGCCGGGATGTGACACGCCGGGCAGGATGTGACCCGGATCTCACCTCTCAGGCGGGCCTGCCCCTGACTCATTCGGCAACGCCGGCCACGCCCCGCCTGCCGATCGCAGTGGTCCGCCGGCGGTAGCCCGCGATGGGCCGGCCTGTGCCGGTGGTGATCAGCTGCGGCAGGCTCTCGGTGATGAAGAAGGTCCAGGCGGGCGAGCACGCTTCGAAGCAGGCGGATTCGGCCGCGGTGAGGCCTTCGTGCGTGAAGTGCACCGTCGTGCCCTTGGCGTTGGTGGTGATGTCGAAGATGACGTTGGTGCCGGTCCACTCGTCAGGTTCGTTGATGAAGTCGGAGTCCACGACGTGCCAGACCACCCGTCGGCCGGGCACGAACTCGGTGATCTGGAACCGGGCGAACCGGAGGCCCTCCTTGGCTCGGATGGTCTCACCGGCGTATTCGCTGTCGTCGGTGAAGACGAACTCGTCGTGCAGGGCGGCGGAGTGGCCGATGAGGTTCTCGCTCCACCAGCCGCGGACGTTGGCAATGGCCTCGAAGACCTGCTCCGGCGTCCGGTCGACGGTCATGGTGGCGGTCAGGTACTCGGTGTTCGACATGGTCTTCGCCTCTCTTGGGTGGTTTCGCCCCACCGACGAAGGAGACAGCCCGGGATCGACACCAACGGGGAAGAAACGTCGAAAATTCTGCCGCGATGGCCATCGTGCTGGTCAGAGCTCGGAAAGACGACCCTCCAGATAACGGCGTTCGGCCTCGGTCGGCGCCAGTCTCAGCGCCTCCTCGTAGAACGTCGCGGCCTCGGCGACGCGGCCCGTCCGGCGGAGCAGATCAGCTCTTGTCGCCGGCAACAGGTAGTAGCCGTCGAGCTCGCCGGATTCGGCGAGTTCGTCGACGAGGGCAAGTCCGGCGGGGATGCCGTCGGCCATCGCGACCGCCACGGCGCGGTTGAGCTCCACCACGGGAGAGGGGGCCATCCGCGTGAGCTCCGCATAGAGGGCGGCGATCTGCGGCCAGTCGGTAGCCGCGGCGTCGGGCGCTGTCGCGTGACAGGCGGCGATCGCGGCCTGCACCTGATACGGCCCGCAGCGCCGTACGGCCAACGCCTCGTCAAGCGTTGCAAGGCCTTCGGCGATCAGCGCGCGATCCCACCGGGATCGGTCCTGGTCCTCCAACGGGACCAGCACGCCGTCGTCGATGCGGTTCGCGCGGCGGGCCTCGAGCAGCAACATCAACGCCAACAGGCCTCGCGCCTCAGGCTCGCCCGGCATCAGGCGGACCAGCGTCCGGGCCAGATGGATCCCCTCGGCGGCCAGTGCCCTGCGCCCGTCTTCTTCGTCGTAGCCCTCGTTGAAGATCAGGTACAGCACCGCGAGGACAGCTGCCAGCCGCTGCGGCAGGAGCTCCGCCGGTGGCACCCGGTACGGTATCCCGGCCTCGACGATCTTGCGCTTGGCGCGCACCAGGCGTTGCGCCATCGTCGGCTCGGCAGTCAGGAACGCCTTGGCGATCTCAGCCGTGCTCAGTCCCGCCAGCGTCCGTAGCGTCAGGGCGACCCGAGCAGGGAACGGAAGCGCGGGATGGCAGCACGTGAAAATGAGCCGCAACCGCTCGTCAGGAATCCCCTCAGCCGACGACTCGATCGGAGCCCGCTCCAGTACGGCAAGCTGCCGCACCTTCGCCGCCCCCGTCGCATCCCGCCGCAGCCGATCGGTCGCCCGGTGACGTGCCGTCGTCGTCAGCCACGCACCGGGACGAGCCGGAACGCCGTCGCGTCCCCACGTCGCCAGCGCAGCGGCGAACGCGTCCTGTGCGCAGTCCTCCGCCAGGTCCCAGTTCCCGGTCAGACCGATCAGCGTGGCGACCACTTGGCCCCACTCATCCCGGAAGGCCGCATCGACCGCGGCACGGACCGCCTCCGGCGCGTTCATTCCCACACGGGGCGGACCTCGACACAACCCCGGCTCGCGTAGGGGTGCCGTGCCGCGATCGCGATCGCCTCGTCCAGATCGACGCATTCGATGATGTCGATACCGCCGATGAAGTCCTTCGTCTCCGCGAACGGGCCATCGGACACCAGCGTCTCCCCATCACGGACCCGGACCGTCGTCGCATCCGCCACCGGACGCAACCGCGCACCGCCGAGAATGGCTCCTCGCCGATCCACCTCCGCCCCGTACGCTCGATACGCCGGGTCCGCCGCGATCTCCTCCATGGACGGCGACACCTTCTCATCGTCACAGATCAGCAACACGTACTTCATAAGGCCACTATGCCCGCCACCGCCTCCGGCACCGCACGCGTTCCCGAGCCCTGACAGTCCGGCGCCGTGTGGTCGCTTGAGGCCGGACGCCTGCTCCCTCCGGTGCAGTGCGTACAGCGAACGGTGCAAGGTCAGTCGACGATCACCGGACACTGCGGCGGTGGCGACCCTCCTGGTCACTCACGTCTGATCCGGGCTGGTGAACAGATCCAGAGCTTCCGCGGTCCCCGAGTCCGCCGGTCCGCGCGGTCGCGGAAGCCGAGCCTGCCGACGGCGTCGCCCAGGTGACCACCCGGGCGACGCGGCCGGCATGCCCCGGCCCGGCGTTACGGGTGACGCCGTCAGGTCACTCGACGACGATCTGGTGGGCGGCCTTGGCCGGCCCGGCACCGGCCGTCCCCGACCACAACGCGAGGTAGTGGTATCTGCCGGCGGTGGCGGGCGTGTCGGTGAACGTGTACGTGCCGTCGGCGTCCACGCTCACCGGCGGGAGCTTGACGGTTCCGTCGCTGACGTTGTCGACGTACACGCTGCGCTGCACGGTGAGCGTGGCCCCCGGCGAGGGCGGTTTGCCGCCCTCGGTCAGCACGCCGGTCAGCTCCATGGCCGTGCCGACGACGCCGGACCGCGGCCCGTCCAGGGTGAGGGCGGATCTGTGCCTGACCAGCACGGTGACGGAGGCACTGCTCCGGCGGTAGCGGTCATCGCCGTCCCAGAACACCCAGTAGGTCACCTCACCGACGTCCGGCGGCGTGTCCTGGAAAGTGAACGTGCCATTCCTCTGCGTCGTCACGCCGGCGATCGGCTTTTTCGTCCCGTCGATCAGGCGGCGGGTCACCGCGAGCGGCTTGGGCCCGAGCGCCTTACCGTCGGCGCGGGTGAGCCTCCCCTCGACGGTGACCGGCGAGCCGGCATACGTGCGCGCCGGGGCCGTCACCGTCAGATCGGATGCCGGCAGCGCGACACCCGTCACCCGCCACAGCAGCAGCCGATCCGCGGAGTTCCGTAGCAGGACGAGGACATCCGTCCCGGAGAACGCGACGCCGTCCGGGAGAATTTCGGCGTCCGGCTGGTCGGCCGCGAACATGGCCGCGCCGGTCGCGGCATCGTAGAGCGTGAGGTCGGTGCTTCCCCACTGGCGTCCCGCGGCGAGGTAGGCGCCGTCCGAGCTGAGCGCCACGGCCGACGGATAGCCGTCCCAGCCGTCGCCGTAGGTGCCCGTCGCTGTCAGGGTTTCGGTGTCGTACCTGGTGAAGTGACCGGGAGTGTCGGCCGCGGAGAACAGGGTGGTGCCGTCGGAGGTCAGGGCGAGGTCGCGTAGATGGTCCATGCGCCACTCCTCGCCGTCGATGGTGCCGCGTAGCTCCGTGGTGCCGTCGCCGACGTCGTAGACCAGCATGTCGGCGTGGTGCAGACTGCTCCGGCCGACCACGAGCGTGTCGCCGGCAGCCGCGAGTTCGGGCGCGCGCAGATGTTCGCCCCCGACCGTCACCGGCGCCGGTGCGGCCGCGCTCAGATCCAGGCCGACGACGCCGCCACCGCCCGTGTCGCATCCGTGGCCCACCCACAACCGCTCGCCCAGCAAGGCCAGGGTGGACGGGCACGGGTGGGCCGACAGGTCGATTCGCCGGACGATGGTGAGGCTCGCGGTGTCGATCTCGGCCACCTCGTTCGAGCCGGTGAGCGCTGCGTACAGGCGGGTGTCGTCCGGGTTCACGGCCAGCTCACGGACGCCGGACAGACCGGTGACGACGTCGCCGGTGAGGTTGCCGCCGGTGTCGGCCACGATGATCCGGTCGTCGGCGGAGACGAACACCCGGCCGCCGCCAACGGCCAGGTCGGCGGTGGAGGAATCGAAGCTCACCCCGAGGTCGGTCGTGGTGCCGGCCGCCGATGCGGCGGGGGCCACGACAGTGACCAGGCCGATGATCAGCCCGGCGGCACCGCAGTGAGCGGCTAATCGGCGAACCAGCGGATGGCGCACGAGGACCTCCTGATGCGTGGGAACATATGTTCTAATGACGTCTTATGGCTGCGCCCACGTCAAGATCGGGCGGTCGCGCGACACCGAACCGTGATCAAGCCCGCCCCGGGACCGGGCGAGCGCGCAGGGCCAGAACTTCACGGTGAGGTCACCAAGGCCTCCATGCATGCGGCTCGGTTTCGTGACCCTCCAAGCTGGGGCACCCCGACACGGCTTGGACGATGTTGTGAGTCACGCGGCCCGCAGTTGGGTCAGGCGTTCTGCTGGTGCCAGCGGTTCAACAGGGCGGGGAGTTCGCCGAGCAGGAATGCGTAGAAGGCGCGCATCTGGGTCAGTCGATGATGGGCGGGGTCGCCGGTTTCGGTGGCGGCGATGCCGGCGGATGCGGCCTGCAGCATGGACTGAACGACGGTGTTCTGGCTGGTGAACAGGGTGGCCCAGGCGTCGTCGCGGAGCCGGTAGTGCTCACGGCGGCTGCCCGGCGCGGGCAGGCGTTCGATCAGGCCGACCGTCAGCAGGGATTTGATCGCGCCGGAGACGGAGCCCGCGCTGGCCTCCAACCGCTCGGCGATCTCCCCGGCAGTGACGCTTTCCTGGTCGGTGAACAGGAAGACCGCCAGAGTGCGCGCGGGCATGCGTTGCAGCCCGCCTTCGATCAGAGTCAGGGCCAGCCGTTCGGCCGCCTGCCACTGCTCATGCCTGTCGTTCACGTATGCCTCCTTGGGTAAGCAGCATAGCGAACGTACTGAGTCTTCAGAATTTTCTGAAAAGTCGATATAGTCTTTCGTGCCGGCTCTCGCGAGAGGTTCGGTGGTGTGCCGGGAAGCCTGGTCGGCGATGTGACATTCAGCTCCACGTTGATAGGAAGTTGACCGGCTATGACCCTGCTCAGCCGCCGCACCCGGGTGCAGGTCTCCAGCGGCGCCCACCCGCGCTCCGGCCGGAGCCCCGGCACCGGCGAGCCGCTCGCGTACCGGGACGGGTTTGCGCGCGTCCGAGCACGAGATCTCGTTCTCGGCGGCTCCCACCACGTGGGCCGCGCCGTCGTGGAGGCCGCGCTGGAGCGCGGCGACGATGTGAGCACGCTCAACCGAGGTCTCAGCCGCGCCCCCGCGCCCGGCGTGCACCTCTGGCCCTGGCCCGCGGGCGCCGATGAGCGGGCGCCCCTGGTCGACGGCGACCCAGGCAGCACCATCCCGTGGTGGCTGCGCCGCCTCAGCAAGGGTGGCAGGGTCCTGGCACCCGCCCCTGCCCGCACGTCCCTGCAACACATCGACGTCCGGGATCTGGCCGTCTGCCTGCTGCGCTCGGCCGGGCGAGGTCTGAGCGGCGCTTTCACCACGGCCGGCCCACCGGGGGCGATCACATCCGGCGACCTGCTCAGCACAGCCCTTGAGGTCATCGGTTGCGACGCCGAACTGGTGTGGGCCGAGCCGGAGTTGCTCCTGCGGCACGGCCTGCCGCTCGGCATGGAGTTCGGGCTGAGGGCACCCCGCTCGGACGCCCCTTCACCGGACACCTGGCTGGACGTCGCCGCCGAACAGCGGCTACTCGACCACCTCACCAGCTAAGGAAGCACACCTTTCATGCGCGCCATCATCATCGGAGCCGGCATCGCCGGCCTGGCCACCGCCCTGCGTCTGCACCAGATCGGCTGGGACGCCCTCATCGTCGAAC